>JAEDOJ010000048.1 GCA_016302015.1 Oscillospiraceae bacterium
CCCCCGACCTGCTGATTACAAATCAGCTGCTCTACCAACTGAGCTATACCGGCATGAACCAGTTCGTTTACTTCCTTGGCTCGACAGCAATAACATTATATCAGGCAAAGCTGTATTTGTCAACAACTTTTTTTGATTTTTTTCGGATCAGCGATGGTTTTTCCCTGTCTGCAGCAGGGCGGTAAAGAAAGCCACGCAGGGAACGGTAAGCAAAATACCCATACTGCCCGCAATGCCACGGATCAGCTCGATTGCCACGAAATCCGTATTCATCAGTTGGACAAAGGACACCTGATAGGAATAAATCAGAAGCATCATATTGAAGGAGGAACCGGCAATGGCAAGCACCAGGGTATTTGCCATGGTACCGGTGGCGTCCCGCCCCACCTGCATACCGGAACGGAACAGCTCCTTTCGGGTCAGCTCCGGGCGTTTTTCGTGAACCTCAGTCATGGCGGAGGCTACGCTCATGGCAATATCCATCACCGCGCCCAGAGCGCAGACCAGAACGCTGGCAAGAAACAGTCCCGACAAATGCAAATCCGTTTCATTCTGCACCAGAATCAGCGCTTCCGCTTCCTCACTCTGGTAGGCCGTGATATGCACCAGCTCCGAAGCGGCATAGCCCAGAATTGCGGCAAAGGCCACGCCGCACAGGCAGCCCAGAGCCGCACCCACGGTTTTCGGCTGCCAGCCCCCCAGAAGCCAGAAGGATACCATACTGGTCACCGCCACCAGAACCATGGTCATGGGAATCACCGGCCAGCCCCGAAGGGTCAGAGGCACCAGCAAAAAGACCACGCTGACAAAGGTGAAGATCAGCCCCAGAAAGGCTTTGAAGCCCTGCTTGCCCCCAAGAATCACCAGCGCAACGGCAAAGAGGATAATGAAGGTCAGGAGCCAAGGCGTGCGGTTGTAGTTATACACCGAAACCTGATAGTCGTGGTCTCCCACGGTGTCGATCCGCACGGAGAGGGAATCTCCTTCCCCCACGTCCACGTTATACAAGGCGCTGAGATAGTTGGTCACATAGGCTTCCTCACCCTGATATCGGCCGCTGGTAATCTCCACCCGGAGATCCATGCTGCCCTTCCGCCGGCCCTCGATGGCTTCATCCTTCACCGCGCCGTCCCGCAAAACCTCCAGCACGGTTGCCGTTTCATATTCCACGCCCGTGGTGTTGGACGCCGTATATCCGTTCCAGCCGGTATTGGCATAAAACAGCAGCAGGCCGTAGCAAAGGAGGCACAGGGCGATTACCGCCATCCGCACCAGAGTTTTTTTCGTGATTTGTTTCTTCATAGGGTTCCTCAGTAGTCTGCGGTGCAGCCGGTTTCCCGGCGGCACCGCTGGTCTTTTATTGAATCACGTTTTGGATATAACGCATGAGAATCGTGGCAACCTGTCCACGGGTCGCTCCGTCTCCCGGCAGCAGATAGGTCTTGCCGCCGGTCTTGGAGCCGGTGATCAGACCCTGGGCCACGGCCCACTGCATGGCGTCCATCGCCCAGCTGCCAACCTCGTCCGCATCGGGGAAGTCAGAGAAGTCCTTTCTGGCGCTGACGTCCACATCGTTGGCCTTGGCATAACGGAACAGGATCGCCGCCATCTGCTCTCTGGTGATCAAATCGTCAGGAGCGAATTTTCCTCCTCCAACGCCGTTGACAACGCCTTCCGCAGCCGCCCACGCCACCGCGTCGGTGTACCACAGGCCGTCTTCGATGTCGGTGAAGTTATTCTCATAGCCCGTGGGCTTGCCGATATACCGCCACAGGACGGTCACCAGCATCGCCCGGGTCATGCTTTCCTCCGGAGCAATTTTGTTGTTTCCGACGCCGTTGAGCAGACCATTGGAAACCGCAAAGTCGATGCCGGCGTGTGCCCAGTCATCCGGTCCGGGAACATCGGTGAACGCATGGGACGGGCAGCTGTCGCCGCCGTCACACTTGCCCGTTGCGGGAATCGCCTCGGTGCGGGTGACGCCGCAGCGGCGGCAGGTGAAGGTCATGACGCCCTCTGCCGTCGGGGTGGCAGGCGTGGTGACGACGCCGTCATCCCAGTTGTGACCCAGCGCCGCTACAGGGCGGGTTTCCTTTTCACCGCAGCCCCCGCAGCTCCGGCTTTCCTCTCCCGCCTCCGTACAGGTGGGCGCCTTGGTCTGCGTCCACGCTCCGAAGCTATGGGTGTGCGTTGCGCTGACCTTGATCTCGTCGCAGTCCCGGACACGGAGGACGGACACATTTTCCGTCACGCCGGGGACGAAGGATTCGGGGTGCATATACTGGACGCCTACCGCGGTGACCGCCGCCCCCTCCTTCACCGTCTGCGCCAGCGTATTGGTGCCGGTGGTGCCGGAGAGAATGTAGCCGTCAATGAAGATGGTGGTCTCGCCGGTGCTGTCCACCACCACGAACTGTGCCAGGGTTCCGTCTGCGTTGTAGTAGAGGGAGCCGGGCTTCACCGTACCGGAAACCTGAATCAGCAGACCGCCGTTGGCAGCGTAATCCGAGGCTTCCTTACAGGTCAGCTCCGCAGGCGCCCAGGGGTGCAGCTCCTCATCGTTGACGATCTTATAGCTCATGACCTTCAGCTCCAGATCGCCCTGATAGCTGTCCAGATAGCCGATGATCTCGATTTCCGTGCCCAGCTCCAGACCCGCTTCCGCATAGGGGAAGATGTCCATGCCGCCGGTCTCGTCCTGTACATAGATACAGTCGAAGAAGGAATTATTTTCGTTGGCGGTGCCTGCGGTAACGTAACCACGCACCCGGTAGACATTGCCGGACGCACCGGAATTTGCCACCCGGCGCACCTCTCCGATGGGAGTGATGGGCAGCTCCACCTTCACGGAATCCAGAATATTCTTAGCGATGTTGGTATTGGCATAGGGCAGGTCGAAGGCATTATCCTTCTCGAAGTCCACCTCAAAGTCGGAGAGGAAGACGCCGCCCGCGGCAAAGACCGTCCCGCCGTAGGAGGTATCCTCCGCCGCCAGGAAGCAGGCCGTTCCCTTTTCCACGCCGCCGATGCCGTCCTTATCGGAGTCGATGGAATAGGTGGTATCGAAGCCCATAACCAGCGCTTCGCCGCTTCCCGGATTCACGGTAGACCCGCTGAACTGGCTGTAGGTCTGCTCCGCTACAACGCCGGTCAGCCACTTGGACTCCATGTTGAAGTTATTGGGGTACAGACGATAGGCCAAGCCGCCGTTGTTTACTTCGTCATAGGCCTCGTCGTCATTGATCCGCAGGGTGGAGCCGATGGCGGTAAGAAGCTGATTCATCTGGGCCGCGATATGGTGGCCGGCATCCGCCGCGTTCTTGTCCTGATAGTCCGCCAGACCGCAGACCACAACACTGCCGCCGGCCTTTACATAGTCGGACACCAACGCCAGCCACCAGTCCTCAAAGCCGCTGGCATGGTACTCGCCCGCATTGGCAGAGCCGGAATTTCTTGCGGGTGCGGAAACCACCAGAAGGGAGCAGTTGGACAGAAGCTCCTGCCACTGGGCCTGGGTCAAAGACCGGTCGGCGGCCGCCTTGTCTCCCCCTGCAATGGTGACCGCTACGGACTCCTCTGCGCCCATGGCCACGAAATGGCTCATGTTGCCGCCGTAGTAGCCGGTGACATAGTCGTTATAGTGGGTGCCGTCAACGACCACCCGGGTGACCATTTCTTCCGACACATAGCTCAGAGTCAGCTTGCCGGAATAGATCTTGCCAACGCCGTTCAGGGTTCCGTACACGGTGACGGTATACTCGGCGTTGCCCAGACCGGAATAGGTATAGTTGAAGGAATAGGAGGCGGTGCTCAGTTTCTCCACCACCGACAGTCCGGCGGCGGTCAGTTCTTCGCCCTCCAGCGTCTTGATGACGGTGGTCTCATCGTCGGAATCCAGTACGGAGAACTCCACCTTGGTGACGTTCAACTTGGTCTTTTCGTTGTTGAACAGGGTTACATTCAGATCCAGCGGCTGGTTCTGCACCGCCATGGGTGCGGTGGTGGAGAAGTCGGACACGCCAACCGCTTCCACCTCGCCAACCCAAACCGGAGCGGTCACGGCAATGTCGCCGTCCGGCTGGGTGACCTTGATGTAATAATAGGAGTAGTCTGCGCACACGCTGAAGGAAACGGTCTCAGCGGCGGTGTTCACGGTCTGATTGGCAATGCTCAGGCCGCCGTTGACAATGACCTCCACTCTGCCGATGGAGGCATCCGTGGGATCGGACAGCCTGACGCTGAGGTTCAGGGTGTCGCCCACGTCCTCTTTGGTCAGGATCGTGCCCATGATGTTGCCGTCCAGCGTGTAATAGATGGACAGGTCATTGTCCTCCGTAGCATAGACCCGATAGTTCCGCATGGCGTCATAGATGTCCCGCTCGGTCAGGCTGTCTGCCAGAACCACGCTTCTTGCGGTGTTGGCGTCGCCCCACAGACCCTTGTGGTTGTCCTGATTGTTGGTGGGCGCCACGTGCCAGCCCTTATCCAGCGCACGGGTGAAATACTCATAGGAGGGGAAGTAGCCGGAGGAGCCGATGGCGCCCTCGCCGTTGCCCACCTCAACGAGACAGATCAACTGGTCAAGCTCCGTATCATAATGGGCAAAGTCGGAGAAGTCACCGAAGGTGGTTCCCGGATGGTTAAACTGACTGATGGAGTCCGACACCGTCTTCAGTCTGGCGTAATAATTCTGCAGAGCGGTGGCGTAGCTGGTGTAGTCGGTCTGGGTACGGCTCTGGAAGCCGGGAGTATTGAAGGTATTGATATGGCCGAGGCCGTTGGACCAGGTCATTTCATAGCCGAAGAGACCCACAAAGGTATCGGTGGTGTACCTCTGCGCCAGCTCCTTGCCTTCCTTCCATTCGGAGGAAAGCAGGGAAGCGTCCTCATACAGCACGGCCTTGTCCCCGTTGTCAAAGGAGTTGGAGTGGTCGGTCACCGCCAGGAAGTCCAGATTCTTCACCTCCGTTGCGTGGGCGAAGGCATCGTTGGCAGTGCCTGCGCCGTCGGAGTAGGAGGTATGGGAGTGCATCTGACCGAAGTAGATGTTATAACTCTCCTGTGACCGCTGGGTGAAGGTACGGGTGGTAACCGGGCTGTCATTGAAGCCCTCCTTCGTGGCGTAGGCACGAACCGTTTTGGAGCCGAAGCCGTCGGTCAGGACGATCTGATCGGCATTGGGATCGTAGACCTGATATGCCTCGTCCTCCACGGCAAACCAGATGACGGCATCGGCGGTATCACAGGTCAGCTCCACCTTGACCGCACCGTTGCCCAGATAGACGCCGCCTCCGTTGGGAGTAAAGCGGACGGAGGCCACCGTCCCCGCGGCATAGTGGAAGAGGGCTTTGGCGCTGTTCTGCAGACCGGTCCTGGAAGCATAAACCTCCAGATAGACGGGCAGGGCTGCGGGCAGGACAGGCTTGTTGGCAGGATCGTAAATCTGCTCTGCGCCCAGGGCGTTGCCCTCCTGATCCAGGAAGGTATAATGGATCACAGCGTTTTCTGTTGCGGAGGTCATGGTCAGCGCCGTGCCGGGAGCCTGATCCTCGTCTCTGCCGTTGGGATCAACGGAGACATATCCTGCCACCTTGTCATCCACGACGGGACTGCCGATAACCTTGACGGAGTCGAAACGGGTGGCGCCGGAGGCGCTGGGAGCGCCGGCTGCACCGTTTGCCCGGGTCGTGCCGGGGAGCAGACGGATTAGAAGCTGGGAGCAGTTTTCGCAGACGGCAGGCACATCAAAGGTGAAGGTGATGTAATTGGCGGGAGCCAGAGAGGTCTTGGCGATGCCGTCGGTAATCTCGCCCTCTCCGGAAACCTCATAGCTGCCGTTGGAGCCATAGGCGGTGTAGGCGTACCGGTATGTACCCTGGGTGAAATTGGTGAAGGTGTCGCCGCCGTCCGTGGAATAGGCAAGCTGCCAGTCGCCGGGGGCGGAATTGGAGCTGCGGAGGCGGAAGGTCATGGACAGGTTCCCCCAGCCTGCGGTGGACAGGGAGAGCTGCATATAGTCATTGCTGCCGCCGCCTACGCCGAAGCCGCCCATATAATAGGTGTAGCCACCGGTGGAGGTCTTATTGGCCTGATAGGGCTTCACCTCTTTGCCGTTGACAACGGCGGTGAAGACGCCGGTCTTGTCCAGCATATCTCCAACCTTGAAGCGGTCGGCATAGATTTGGGTGTTGTTGCTGTCGTCATAGGGGCCGCCGCCGCCCCACTGGGCGAAGGCTTCTACCACATCCGCATCCACAGCGTAGCCGCCTTCGGGAGCGGTGGTTCCCGCCGGAGAGGCGGATTCAACCAGAAGCTGATAGCCGTTGTAGTCGGAAACCACAGCGATAAGATTCACCTTGTCCCCCGCCGCAAAGTCAGCCAGAGCCGCGGCACGGTAGGCGTTGATGGAGTTGCCCTCGCCGTCGGTCAGGGGGGTGTTGCCGGAGGTGTTGACGGTGCCCAGCGTCAGACCCTTGAGCTCCACACGGGTGCATTCCAGGCTCTGGGCAGTATCATTTTTCAATTCCTTTACGGTGACCGTTTTCAGGGGCAGTTCATCGGTGCCAACCTTTTCGCAGGTCACGCCGGTCAGCTCCTCCAGGCCGTTGTAGGTGTCACGGGTACCGGTGGCGCGGAGAGAGTCTCCCTTTGCGATATCCGCAGGCGCGGCGGAGAAGTACAGGCAGATGCCGCCGGTGGCGTCCTGCACATAGACATTTTTCCCGCTGGCATAGACCACCGTGCCGATCACCGTCACCTCTGCGCCCTTCTGGGCGGCACGGGCTTCCGCAATGGTGGAAACTCCCTCCGGGAGGGTCTGCTCCACCGTCAGGGTCAGGGTCTGGCTGTAGGCGCCGTTCTTTTCGGCACGGAACGCCACAGACTTTGCGTTTTCGGGGATGACATAGGCATTGCCGCTGATGGCAGTCCATGCGCCGCCGTCCACGCTGACCTCATAGGCTTCGCCGCTGATGCCCGGGCAGGAAAGGGTCACGGTGGTGCCCGCCGTCAGGCTGCCCTCATAGGCTGCGGAGGGGGTCAGCTTGGTAATGTCCTCTTCGGGATCGGGAGGCGTGGGAGTGTCCCCGGTGACACGATAGAGGGAGAACTTGGAGGGATATCCCCCGGATGACCCTGCCACCGTGGTGTTTTTGTACGCTCTGATTTTGTAGTTCTGGGATTTGTTGCAGGCCAGCGTGACCGTATCGGCCCCCTGACCGGAGAAGGTGAAGGCTCCGTCAGCGAACGCCGCCGACCAGTTGTAGGCGCCGGACTTGATGCCGTTGGTATTGCCGCCGGCAGGCGCAATGGTCACGCCGGTGGAGTCGGCCAGGGTAACGTTGGTTCCGTCCACGGTCAGCGTCCAGACCATGTCGGTCGTCACATCGCTGAAGGTGGCTGTGTCCACAGGGGTCGACAGGACCCACGAGCCGTCCAGCTTTGTGGCCGCATAGCCGGAATTGACCAGCAGATACTGTCCGGTGGTCAGCTCCGCCAGACTGGTGATCTGGGTGTAGCCCTCTGCGGCGCCGGCGCTCACCGGCAGCAGGGACAGGCACAACGCCAGAGCCAGCGCCAGCGCCAGCAGACGCCTTGTTCTGATTCTTGTTTTCATGCAGGTTCCTCCTCATTGTTTTTGACAGTAAGGTTGTCTGATTCCAGTATATCACATTTTCCACCCCCGTTCAATTCAGAATCCGTCAGGAAGATGGAAAAAAACAGTCTCCGGCTTTGTATACTTTCCCCAAAACTTTTCGTTGCATTTCTCACGATTTATAGTATATTGAAAGAAAACGGCAGGAGGAATGAATTATGGCTGAAATCCGTGTGGCGCAGCTTTCCGATGGAGAGGTGGAGTATTTCACCTTTGGCAGAGGCAGGAAAAACTTTCTGATTATTCCGGGGCTGAGCCTTCAGAGCGTGATGCTCGGAGCGGACGCCATTTCCGCAGCCTTTGAAGCCTATACAGAGGACTACACCGTCTATGTTGTTGACCGCCGCAGGGCTGTGCCGGAGGGCTATACCGTTCAGGCGATGGCGCGGGAGCTTGCGGACGTATTGCAAGGTCTGGGGCTTGCACAGATAGATGTTTTCGGCGCTTCCATGGGCGGGATGATCGCCCAATGCCTTGCCGTAGACCATCCGGAGCTGGTAAACAAGCTGGTTTTAGGCTCCACCATGGCCCGGTGGAACGAGACCTCCCGGCAGGTGATCAGGCAGTGGATTGACCTTGCCCGGAAGCAGGACGCCTCCGGGCTGTGCCGGAGCTTTGCGGAGCTGGTCTATTCCGAACGCTTCCGGGAGGAAAATTCGGAATTGATCGCTTCCCTTCCCGCCGCCGTCACAGCGGAGGAACTAACCCGCTTCGCAAAAATTGCGCAGGGCTGTATTGAATTTGACATATATGACCGATTGGACGAGATTCGCTGCCCTGTTTTTGTCATCGGCGGGGGAGAGGATCGGGTTTTGACCGCCGAAGCCTCCGTAGAGTTGGCGGAAAAGCTGGCTTGTCCCCTGTTTCTCTATGAGGGTCAAAGTCACGCCGTCTATGACGAGGCCCCGGACTACCGCAGCCGGGTGCTGGACTTCCTCCGCAGATAAGACTAATTCTTAATAAAAAGCTTTCCCATCCAAACAGAAAATTCCCCGGCAAAGCAGGCTGAGCCTTGCTTTGCCGGGG
>JAEDOJ010000049.1 GCA_016302015.1 Oscillospiraceae bacterium
TACCGTACCTTTGTACGCCGACGACCGGGAGTTGCTCGACTTCCGAACTTTTTTACAGCCTGCTTTTTGGGAATGAAAACCGTTTCTTGGGAAATACTGTCCTTAGTAAACAAATGGAGGACAGTTATGCAGGGAAAGGTAGAAATCTGCGGCGTCAATACGGCTCGGCTGAAAACACTGAAAAACGAGGAAATGGTACGCCTGTTAAAATTGGCGCAGCAGGGAGATGAAAAGGCCCGGCAGCAGCTGATTGAGGGGAATCTCCGGCTGGTGCTGTCGGTGATCCAGAAATTTCTGGGCCGGGGAGAAAATCCGGACGATCTGTTTCAGGTGGGCTGCGTGGGTCTGCTGAAGGCCATAGCGAATTTCAATACCGATCTGAACGTTCGGTTTTCCACCTACGGCGTTCCCATGATCGAAGGGGAGGTCAAGCGGTATCTCCGGGACTACAGCGCCATTCGGGTATCCCGCAGCCTGCGGGATACGGCCTATCGGGTGCTGCAGTGCAAGGAGGCCATGCAGGCGGAAAGCTCCAGAGAACCGACTCTGGAGGACATAGCCAGGCGGCTGGATTTGACCACGGAGACGGTTTCCAACGCCATGGACGCCATTTCGGCGCCGGTGTCCCTCTATGAGCCGGTGTATTCCGATGGGGGAGATCCGCTGACGGTGATGGATCAGGTGCGGGATACGAAAAATACCGATGAGCGGTGGCTGGAACGGATCGCTCTGAAGGAGGCGATTTCCGCCTTGAATCCAAGGGAAAAACGGATTTTGACCCTGCGGTTTTTCGACGGAAAGACCCAGACGGAGGTCGCCGGAGAGGTGGGCATCTCTCAGGCGCAGGTATCCAGACTGGAAAAGAACGCCATTACCTCTCTGCGAAAGGCAATCTGCCCGTCGTGAGGAAAAAAACAGCGGTTGCATTCACGCAACCGCTGTTTCTAATGTTCACTTACTCCGGAAGCAGGCCGCAGGCTGCCTTCAGGGACAGAATCCGCAGAACGCTTTCATTCAGTCTGGATTCCGGAATATTTCCGTTACGCACGGCGGTGATCACCGCTTCCACGGAGGCCTCCAGATCCTCCGGCATGAGGATCATGTCGCAGCCTGCCTGAATTGCCAGAACGGCGGCCTCGCCGTCGGAATAATTGTTCCGGATCGCACCCTTGGCGAAGGAATCGGTAATCACAACGCCGGAATAGCCCAGCTCATTGCGAAGCAGCTCCGTGACGATGATGGGGGACAGGGAGCCGGGGCGGCTGTCGGAAACGATCTCCGGATAGGAGACGTGGGAAATCATCACCATATCCACACCGGCCTCCAGACCGGCGCGGAAGGGGAGGAACTCCGTGCTCCGCAGATCCTCCATGGTTCGGGGGGAGGAAACTGTGCCTTCCCCGGTGTCCTCCGGGGTACTTGCCAGACCGGGGAAATGCTTCATGCAGGAAATGGTATGGCCGGAGTGCAGACCCCGAATCATGGCCTGCACCATGGAGGAAACGGTCTCGGGAGAGGAGCCGAAGGAGCGGCGTCCCACCTCGGTGTTGTCCGGGTCTACCAGAACGTCAGCCACCGGAGCAAAGTCCAGATTAAAGCCAACTTCTGTCAGGGACGCGCCGATTTCGCTGCCGATCTCCTCCACCAGAGCGGTGTCGCCTCCCTCGCCGTAGGCATACATCATGTCATAGGAGTTGGTAATGCCGAATTTGCTCAGGCCGGAATCATAGCCGCCCTCGCCGTCCACGCCGATGAACATGGGAATGGAGACCAGAGACTGCATTTCGCTGATCAGGTCGCTGACCTGCTGGGGGGTGTAGATACAGGGCTCGTAGAAAATCACCCCGCCCACGGGATAGGCTTCCAGATTGGAGGTGATGGTCTGGTTGACGCTGTAGGTGCCGGTGACGTTGTTCAGCGTGTCGGGGGAGACGACAAACAACTGGCTGACCTTTTCCTCCAAGGTCATATTTTCCAGCAGATACCGGGCGGCCTCCAGGGAAGGGTCTTCCGTGGGAGCTTCCGTGTCCTCGGTGACGTTCGCCGGTTCGGTCTCCGGGGAAGACTCCGTGGGCTGGGGCGCTTCGGTGGAGGGGTTCTGCAAAACCACGCCTACCGTGGAGGCGGGAGAGCCCACGCCTACCCGCAGGGCATACAGAACCACGAAAACCAGAAACACCACAAGGATGGTGAAGAGCGCACGAAGCAAAAAGGAAAAAGAAAGACGGCGATTCGACCGTTTGGGCTTTTGGGGCATTTGACTCATAGCTTGCCCTCCTTTACATGGTACATTCCTGAATATTCTACCGTAGGATGGGAGAAATTACAAGCCCTGCGGACAAAAAAATTGAAGGCGCCTGTCAATGCCCGCAGGAAAAAGGGAAAAAATCCCCGGCGGGACTTGCCCTTTTGCCGATTTTTGGGTATAGTATTTCTGAAAACAATGTATTGTCTGCTGAATAAGCCGCCCTGCGGCCTATTCACGCACCGCAAGGTGCGTAATTCCATAAAAACGGCTCTTTTTAACCGTTTTTATGGAATTCAGACAGTACACATTATGTGCAAACAGGTGAAAGAAATGCAAAATAAAATTCAGGACATTCTGGAACAGCTTGGGCGGGTCATTATCGGGAAGAAGGCCGTGGTAGAAAAGGTGGTCATGGCGATTCTGGCGGAGGGTCATATTCTGCTGGACGATGTTCCCGGCGTGGGGAAAACCACCCTGGCTGTGGCTCTGGGGAAGGCGCTGGGGATGGAATACCACCGGATTCAGTTTACCCCGGACGTTCTGCCCTCGGATATTGTGGGCTTTTCCATGTACGACCGGGACAGCGGCAGCTTCCGCTATCTGCCCGGCGTGGTAAACGCCTCCAATCTGCTTTTGGCGGACGAGATCAACCGTACCTCCAGCAAGACCCAGTCTGCCCTTCTGGAGGCCATGGAGGAGCGTCAGGTCACCGTGGACGGCAAGGTCTATCCTCTGCCCAAGCCCTTTCTGGTGATCGCCACGGAAAATCATGTGGGCACAGCGGGCACGCAGCTTCTGCCCCATGCCCAGTTAGACCGCTTTTTGGTTCGCCTCACCCTGGGGTATCCCGATTTTGACGGGCAGATGGAGATTCTCCGCAGCCGCAGGACGGAAAACCCTCTGGACAAGGTGAAAACCGTGGCAAGCTGCCAGGAGGTGCTCCGCCTGCAGCGGGATGCGGCGGAGGTTACCATCAAGGATGAAATTCTGGCCTATATCACCCGGCTGACCATGGCCACCTGGGATCAGCCCTTTGTGGAGCTGGGAATTTCGCCCCGGGGGGCTTTGGCGGTGAGCCGCATGGCCAGAGCCTGCGCCTTCGTCCGGGAGCGGGACTATGTGGTGCCCGAGGACGTGGAGGAAATTTTCACGGATGTCTGCGCCCACCGAATTCTGATCAGCCCCAGGGCCAAGGCCGCCCGCCTGACAGCCAAGGCGGTGCTGGAGCAGCTTCTGGAGCAGGTCGCCCTGCCCTATGAAGCATGAGTATGTGGAAAAACCGGGGGCTGTGGCTGTGCGCCGTGGCCGTTGCGGGGCTGTTATATCTGTTTGAAAACAACGGCGGAACCCTGCTCCTTCTGACCGGGACGGCGGCCTTGCCTCTTATGGGACTGCTGCCCTGTCTGCTGGCGAGAAAACGGCTGGTTTTTTCCCTGACGATCCCCCAGGCGGGGGAAAAGCGCGGGACGCTGCAGGGGTATGTAAAAGCGGAATGCCCCCTCCCGCTTCCTCTGGGGGTGAGGGCGGTGGTGACCTGCCGCAACCTTCATACCGGGGAGGAGACGGCGCTGCCTTTGAAGTGGAGCCTGTTCCGGACGGGGAGAAAGGATGTTTCCCTGAACTGTCACCACTGCGGAAAGCTCCTTCTTGCGGTGAGAGAGGGAGGGGTTTGCGATCCCTTCGGCCTGTTTTTCCTCCGAATTTTGACGGATGCAAGGGCGGAAACCACCATTTTGCCGGATTTGTTTTCTGTGGAGCTGACCATGGCGGACAGCTCCGCCTTCCGCCCGGACAGCGACGCCTATTCCCCGGACAAGGCCGGCAGCGATCCGGGAGAGAACTTTGCCCTCCGGGAATACAAGCCCGGAGACGGCCTTCGTCAGATCCATTGGAAGCTGTCGGAAAAGCTGGATCAAACGCTGGTGCGGGACTACGGTCTGCCGCTGGTCAATGATATTTTGGTGCTGGTGGATACCGCCGAAGGAGAACCTGACCTGATCGACAGGGCCACGGAGGCTGCCGCGTCTTTGCTGCAGGCGTTGGAAAACCGGAGCTATTCTCTGGGCTGGCGAAACGCCGGGGGAGAATTCGACCTGATTTCCGTAGGGGAGGAAGGTGCGTTCCCGTTTCTTCTGGAGGAGCTGCTGGCGCTGCCTCCAGGCTCCGGCTCTGTGGCGGAGGCGTTTGTGGAACAGCAGCCACACTGCGGCTTTTCCCATGTCATTGTTGTGGGAAGCCGCCCCCCTGCCGGCGCCGGAAGCCTGTACAACGGCAACCGGGTGACGGTGCTGACCCCCGGAACCGGCGGGCAGACCGTGGCGGGGGACGGCACCGTCCTGCGCTCCTTCGCTTCCCCTGCCGAGCTGGCGTTTTTGGAGGTGTGAAAATGGAATTAACCTGTACTGCCTCCCGGAAGAGGCGGATATTTGCCCCGATGTCGTCGGCGCTGCTGTATTTCGTCCTCTGGCTTTGCTGGCTGAGTATGACAGACCTGCTTTCCCTTGGGCCTTTTGTCCTGCCGGGTGCGGTTCTGGCCTTCCTTTTGCCCGGTTTGCCTGACAAGGGGCGAAGATGGACGGCGCTGGGGCTGGGAGCGGCCCTGCTCCTCTGGACGGCGCTTCAATGGGAAAGAACCGGGGACAGCCTTGCGGCTCTTGCAAACCGGATGTTTGCCGCCAGCGAGAGCAGACAGGCCTATGAGTACGACTATTTCCCCGTGGAAGACCTGTCGCCCCTGTGGGGTCTGGGCGTTCTGTGGACGCTGACCGCTCTGGGGGCGGGGCTGTGGAAGCGGCGGTTTCTCCTCCCGCTGGGGGGAATCAGCGCCCTTGCCATGGCATATTTTGGCGTCACCCCCGCTCCCCTTTGGTTGAGCCTGCTCCTGCCGGCGCTGGGGCTGACAGGCCTGCCGGAGGACGGAGGCTGGAGGTTCGCCCTGCCCTTGCTGCTGGCGGCGGCTCTTTTGACGGTGGCTCTGGGGGGAATAAAGCCCTCTGTGACCCTTTCTGCCGCTGAGGAGCGGCTGCGGGACGCTCTGGCGCTGGAGAGCGTCACCTATGAAAGCACGCCGAGGCCTGACGACCTGCCGGAGCCGGAGCCTGCTCCGCCGCCTGAGACGAGGAGCAATGAGCCGGAAACGGGAACCGGGGTAAATATCCTGTTTCTCCTTCTGGCAGCGCTGACGCTGGTGATCCTGTTTGTCCCGGCGGTGATCCGGGACAGAGCCCAGAGGCGCAGAGACCGGCAGCGGAGGGAGTTTTCCTCTGCCGACGCGGCGGCGGCCGTCCGTGCCATGTACCTCCACGGGAAACGGTGGGAGGCGGTGGACGGGGGAGAGAGGGTCTGCCCCAAAGAAATTTATGCCCTCTGGCAGGAGGCGGCCTACAGCGACCATACCCTGACAGAGGAACAAAGGACAGTTATGAAAGCCTATTTAGAGGGGCTTGAGAAGGAAATCTGGGAGAAGTCCGACAGGATCACCAGATTCCGGATCAAATACAAACTTGCGTTGTAAAGGACAGCTTATGAAACGAAGTACCGTGCTGATCTTCCTGTTGGTTTTGCTGGTAGGTCTGACCGCCTGCCGCAGAAGGATTATGGCGGAGGGCGACCGGATCATTTATGAGACCGTTGCCGTGCCGGAGACCGAACCGGAGACGGTGGAGACTACCCCACCCACGGAGACCGCTCCGCCTCCGGAGACGGAACCCACGGAGACCGAGCCTGCGGAGACGGAGCCTGGGGTGACACAGACGCCGGTGACGGCGCCTCCCACGGAGGATCCTCTGCCCACGCAGCCGCCGGTGGAGGTGACGGTGACCCTGGACCCCAACCGGGGAGCCTGCGAGACAGCCTCTGTCACGGTGACCACCGGCCAGCCCTATGGCGACCTGCCCGTCGCGGTGCGGGAGGGCTATCACTTTACCGGCTGGTATCCGCAGAAAAACGGCGGCAGCCCCATAACCGGCGAAGACCCTGTCCTCCTCCGGGAGGATCATACCCTGTATGCCCACTGGGCTGCCCGGACGGGCTATTCCCTGACCTTTGAGGCAAACGGCGGCAGGATCGTGGAGGGGGAGGCGCAGCGGCTGGCCTATGTGGGAGACCCCTACGGCGAGCTGCCGGTTCCCCTGTGGCGGGGCTATGACTTCCTTGGGTGGTTTACGCAGGAAGACCGGCAGATTCAAAGCACCGATGTGTTTTCGGAGGACGGAAACCAGACGCTCTACGCCCACTGGGAATATAATCCCTATGATTTCTGGTCGTTTACCCTGGAAAATATTACCCAGCAGATCTATTCCTGCCAGTTCACGTCTGCCTATGTGGAGTATGACGCACCCAATGTCACCTCCTCCTGGTCGGGGCTGCTGGCCTCCACGGGAACCTACAATATTGCCCAGAATCTGGAGGACGGCAACGTGACAGATGCGTGGGTGCAGGAGAAAATGCCGGCCTTGATCGTAAAGATCGTCAGCGGAAATTTGGAGGCCGCCTACAGCGAGATGGCGGCGCGCTTCCCCGGCAGCCGGATTCTTGTGGTACCTGCCGCCGCCGAATGGGGAAGTGGGGAGCAGGTGCTGTATTACCGCCTGTATTTCGGCAAGCTGGTCTACCCGGATTGGTACGCAGAGGTTGACATAACAACCGTCGGCGAGGAATTGGGCGTCAGCGGGTATATTTACGGATAAAAAAAGCAGGGACAGCCTTGTCCCTGCTTTTGAAGCCGTGACTGAGGGATTGTGCTGCAAAAAACTTCATTGATTCCTAAAAATCTGGTGAGAATCCTCAGCTTTTCCTTCGTCAACCCCTCCGGGTCACCCATGGGCGACCCACCTCCCCTTGCACAGGGGAGGCGTCGGCTCGTGCTTTGCTCATAATTTGATCAGATATTTCAGCGCCTCGTGGCGGCGAAGGCTGTCGTAGGCGGCGGCGATATCCTTCAGCTCCACCGGCTGCGCCATGTCATACCACAGGCTGGCGTTCAGCTTTCCCTGAAGAATCAGGGACTGTACCTCGGCGTTGCTCTCCTCCTCGTCGTAGCTGTTGGCATAGATTTGGAAGCTGTGCTCCGCAAGGAAGGGATTCACGCCGTAGCCTCCTCTGCCGTTCCAGCCGTATACCGCCAGCGTACCCCCGTCCCTGAGCAGAGGCAGAAGCTGGTTGACGGTGCGATCGCCGCCGACCCCGTCAATGATATAGTCGAACTTCTCCCCGGCGCACAGCTCCCGAACCTGCTCCGTCAGCTCCGGCTCCTTATAGCTCAGATAACCCCACAGAGGCAGGCTGCGGTAGTCCTCTTTTCTGGCGGGACTGCCGATGGCCATGACCTTGGCGCCCTTGTTGCAGCAGTGATTGGTCAGGGAAAGGGCGTTTCCGCCGGAACCGATCACAAGAACACGGTGCATGGCGCCAACGCCCAGCCGGTTGATGTAGGACAGGGTTTCTCTCCAGGTAATGATCATCGGTGCGGTTTTTTCGTCAATGGCGGGATGAATGATCTGATTTACACGGTTTTTGTTCCACAGGGAGGGCTCCAGACCGTCCTCCCGCATCTGCCAGTGATCCCGGGCAATGCCGAACTCCGCAAAGCCGCCCCAGTTGGACTGCAGACCCGGCAGCAGTCCCGCCGGCGCGCCCACACGGCTGATGAGCTGACCCACCCGGAGATTTGTTACCTTGCTGCCGACCTCCACGACCCGGCCCACGCTCTCGTGACCCAGAATGGTGGGGAAGGTAACCGGATGGGGATGCAGCCCGTCCATCAGGTGCAGATCCGTCCCGGCGCAGGTGGCGCCGTAGCAGATTTTTACAAGTACGTCATAAGGCCCCGGTTGAGGCATAGGTACATCACGGATTTCCAGCTTGCCCGATTCATTGACAACGGCTGCTTTCATGGTATATCCTCCTGTATGATCAAAAGATACCATAAGTATACTGACTTTACTACCCTTTGTAAAGACCCAATTTGGGTTTTTTGCCAGGAACAGGACGGATCAAGGGTCGGACTGTTTTGCCTGTTTGTGACATTGCTCTCGCATCCCGCAGCCGGCGCAGCGTTTCTCCTCGGCGGCTTGAATGACCCGCTCTATTTCCTCCCTTACTTCCGCCGGCAGCTTCAGCCGCCCCCATACGTCCTCGTCATGCTCAAAGAGCTTCACCGCATACCAACGCCGCTGCGCCTCCGGCAAACCGTGAAGGGCGGTTGCCGAAAAAATATATGAACGGCACAGAATTCTGACGGATCTGCTGATCCGCCTGGGGGTAGACGAGGAAACCGCCGCGGCAGACGCCTGCAGGATCGAGCATGTGATCAGCGACGAGACCTTTGCGGCGATCCGGAGTCATATCAGAGAATAGAAGCAAAGCGCTGTCTCCCGGCCTGGGAGACAGCGCCTGATTTTATGTTT
>JAEDOJ010000050.1 GCA_016302015.1 Oscillospiraceae bacterium
CACCACCACGCTGACCACGCCGTTCTGAATGGCGTAGTAGTAGCACAGCCAGGACGCCCCGGTGGCAAAGCCGGACAGGACAATAAAGCCCAGCTCCTTCCGGTCAAGTCCCTTCAGCTTGGCTGTCTTTCCCTTGACAAGTACCATTGCCCAGGCCATGATCAGGACGACAATCGTCCGTATGGCGGTTCCCAGGTTGGATTCCACCCCGGTGATGCCGATTTTGGCAAGAATCGAGGTCAGGGCGGCGAAGACCGCAGAGCCCACGGCGTAGAGGACGTACCGGTTGCCGGAGGCCTTCCGCGCCCCGCTTTTCTTCTCCACCATGAGAAGCACGCCGATTCCCAGCACAAGGGTTCCCACCAGCTTGGCGGCAAGGTGATCCGTCTCATGAAAGAGTAGAATGGCAAGAAGCACGGTCAGCACCGTGCTGGATTTGTCAATGGGAACGACCTTGTTTACATCACCCATGGAAAGGGCTTTGAAATAGCACATCCACGACGCCCCGGTGGCGGCGCCGGACAGAACAAGAAACAACAGGGTTTTCGGCTGAATTTGGGAGATTGTGCCCGCAGAGCCGACAAGGAAGACCATCACCCAGGAAAACAAAAGGACAACGATGGTTCGCAAGGCGGTTGCAATATCGGAATCCGTTTTTCGGATGCCGCATTTTGCGAGGATGGATGTGAGTCCTGCGAAAACCGCAGAAAGAATTGCCGCTATGAGCCACATGGTGTTAACCTCCCTGATTTTATGCTTTGTGTCCGCCGATCTGTTCGTTGCGATCTCTGGCGGTTGCGCCCTCCTCTAAGTTCATGCCCTTGAGAATGGCGTTTTTACCGAATTTTTTCCGGATGCTCAGAACTGCCTGCTGCATCCTTTTCTCCCGCTCAAGTCTGGCCGCTTCCTGCTTTTCCTCCGCTTCCCGGGCGGCGTAGTCCACAAAAAGGTCAAGCTGTTCATATTTCTCCTCCGGCTTCGGGACGGCGGCTTCCTGAATCACATGGTTGGCGGTGAGATTCAGCCTGCGGATCAGAAGCTCCGGCTTGACAATTCGGTCAAACAGCCGGGATGCGGCCTCCAGAATCACCCTGGTGGAGGAGGTGTATTTTTCAAGACTCTGTGTGCCGTGGGCGTGCTTGGGGAGCTGCCGCCCGTAGGAATCCGTCACGATCTGCCCGTGATAGGCTTTCCGCCGGGCAGGATCGGTGAGATTTTCAATGTCATAGCCCACGGTGATCACCAACTGATCCGTCACCAGACCCTTCTCCACCAGATCCAGCGCCAGGGCGTCCGCCATCTCCCGCAGAACCAGCCTCGCCTTCTCCGCCTCATAGGGCCGGTGCAGCACCTGACCGGAGCCAAGGCTGTTGGTGCCGGGGCGGTAGGCCTTGATCGCCGCAATGGTGCAGGGCTCCCAGCCCCAGGCATGGTCGATCAGCAATTCGGCGTTTTTTCCGAAGAGCTTGTAGAGCAGCTCCTCGTTGGTGACGGAGCACCGTGCCACGTCTCCCATGGTGAACATTCCGTTGTGCTCCAGCTTTTTCGCATAGCCCCGCCCCACCCGCCAGAAGTCGGTGAGGGGCTGATGCGTCCAAAGCTCCCGCCGGAAACGCAGTTCGTCCAATTCCGCAATACGCACCCCGTTTTTGTCTGCGGGGATGTGCTTCGCAACGATGTCCATTGCAACCTTACAGAGAAAAAGATTCGTTCCGATCCCGGCGGTGGCGGTGATGCCCGTGGTCTCAAGGACGTCCAGAATGATCTTCATGGCAAGGTCACGGGGAGAGAGCCTGTAGGCGCTCAGGTAATCGGTGACATCCAGGAACACCTCGTCGATGGAATACACCACAATATCCTCCGGCGCCACATATTTCATATAGACCTGATAAATCCGGGTGCTGTACTCCATGTAATACGCCATTCTTGGGGGCGCGATAATGAAGTCTATGGCAAGGCTGGGATTGGCTTGCAGTTGGGAAAAAAAGTGGGATGACCCCTCCAGCCGCCGCCCCGGAGCGTCATGCTGCCGCCCGGCGTTGGCCTCCTTTACCCGCTGCTTTACCTCAAACAGCCGTCCCCGGCCGGAGATGCCGTAGGATTTGAGAGAGGGCGTCACCGCAAGGCAGATGGTTTTGTCGGTGCGGCTCTCGTCCGCAACCACAAGGTTGGTGTCCAGGGGATCAAGCCCCCGCTCCCGGCACTCCACCGAAGCATAAAAGCTCTTCAGGTCGATTGCAAGATAGGTTCTCTCTTTCATTTCAAAAAGTCGCTTCGATGGTCGATCCGGCGAAGGTCATAGCCGGTCTGCGCCAGATGGGCGATTTTCAAGGCTACCAGATTGATGTCCGTATGCATCGCCCGGGCGATCTGCTCGGAGGTGTATCCGTACTCGTAGACATACTCCAGCAGCTCCTCCGTATCCAGAAGGATTTCCGCCGCTACGATGTTGGCCTCGTATTCCGGCTTCGTGGTCATATCGTAGAGCATAAACTCCTGCAGGGCGTTTCCTTTGGCAAGGTGGCGGTGGAGGCGGTCGTGCCCCAGCTCATGGGCGCAGACAATGCGCTGCATCTGCGGGCTTAGCTCTTTGTTGATAAAAATGAAACGGTTGCGCTTGATCACCCGATACATCCCCTTGAGCGGGCCGAAGCTGTCACAAAATAAAACTTCGATGCCAAGCTCCTGGGCGATGAGAAAGGGGTCTCGCGTGCCGCAGCGCCGGACAAGGTCGCTGCCGGCTTTGGAAAGATAATCCGCGCCCATGACGTCACCTCCGTTCCGGGCGGCGGGGCTCAAGCCTTGTCATGCTTGTTCGGCGCATATTTTTTATTCTTCTCCTTGGCAATCCAATAGGCATCGTTCAGGGCCTTCATCGCCCCCTCCAGAGCCTCCTCGCTGAGACTGCCTCCCGCAAACATACCGGTGACCTCGGTGACAAGGGCGTCAAGATCCCGGCCGGCTCTGGCGCCGCCTCTGGCCTGCGCCTCCACAACGTAGGCGCCGCTGCTGCCCAGAAGGTAGTCGGCGGTGGTGCCCAACGCCTCCGCCAGCCGCTGAACCACCTCCATATTTGCGGGGTTTCTGCTTCCAAGCTCGTAGTTCTGGACGGTTCGGGCGGTGATCCCCGCCTTTGCGGCCAACTGAGCCTGGGTCAGCCCGGCTTCCAGACGCTTCTGCTTCAAATGATCCTTGAATACCATGTGGCACCTCTTTCTGCGCGTGATACGAACACTTTTTCGTGAAATCCTATTGACACGAAAGAATGTTCGTGGTATAGTGTGGGTAGAGATACGAAATTCCGTTCGTATAATTATCATAGCACACGAAACTATGTGTGTCAATAGGTGGAAAAACCTTTTTCGACGGGAGGAATGAGCATGGAAACGGTATTGCGCAGAAAAGCGTATGTTTCGGTAAATATTGATGTAGACGAGGAGGGGAAGGTCTATCCCCGGCTGATACGGTGGAAAAACGGCCTGGTGTTTCCCATCGACCAGATTCTGTACAAGTGCCGGGCCTCCTCCCAGAAGGTCAACGGCGGCGGCATCCGCTACACGGTGAAGATCAATGGTCAGGAATCCTTCCTCTTTCACGAGGGGGAGAAGTGGTTTGTGGAGGAAAAACAAGAATAAAACGATCCCCGGCAAACTGTCAAAAAAGGCTCCCCCCTTGTCAGGAGGGATGTCATTTAAAGAGACTGATGGGTAGTCAGAAAAGGCTTTATTAAAGCATTTTCTCTCCCTCCGTCAAAACCTTCGGTTTTGCCACCTCCCTCGTCAGAGGGAGGCAGGGGTGCAGACGAAGATCACGGTTTTCTCCTCGGAGGGAGGCAAAGAATAGGTTTTCGACACTGTCCCCGGCAAAGGAAGACTTTTGCCGGGGACAGTGGTTCCCTTAAAACTCTCCGGCGGCGTACATCAGGGCGGACAGGGCGCAAAGGGGAGCGGTTTCGCAGCGAAGAATCCGTTTCCCCAGCGTGCAGACCTGCAAGCCCGCCGCTGCGGCCTGAGCAACCTCCTCCGGCTCGAAGCCCCCTTCGGGGCCGGTGAGTATGGCGGCGGTGCGGATGGACTGGGCCTCGATGGCGGTGCGGAAGGTGAGGTTTGCTTCGTTTTCATAGAAGCAGACCGCCAAATCCGCCTGCGCCGCCCGTTCCAACGCCTTGGCATAGGTGGGAAGGGCAATAATTCTGGGAATCCTTCCCCGGCGGGACTGCTCCGCGGCGGAGGCGGCAATTTTCTGCCAGCGTTCCAATTTTTTCTCCAGAGATTTGGGGTCGGGACGGGACACGCAGCGGGCCATGGGGAAGCAGACCAGCTCCGCAGCGCCTAATTCCGTGGCCTTCTGGATCACGTGTTCAAACTTGTCCGCCTTGGCAAAGGCCATGTAAATGCTGCAGGCAATGGCCGCTTCGCTTTCCGACGGGCAGACGGTGTTTACGGTCAACTGAAGCCTGCCGGGGGCAAGGTCGGAAACGGTGCAGTGAAAGTCGGTGCCCTCACCGTCGCAGACGGTCACCTGGTCGCCGGTTTTCAGCCGCAAAACTCTGGCATGGGCGGCATTTTCGCCGGTGAGCACCATAAAATCTTCATGAATCTCCTCTTTGGAAACAAAAAATCTGGGCACAAGCATCCCTCCTATACCCCTATTGTATCAGAGGAGGAAAAAATCTGCAAGAGGAGAAAAAACTATTGACAAAAGATAAAATTCGCTATATAATAGCAGAGCAAATTGGATACGCGAGTGTGCTGGAATCGGTAGACAGGCACGTTTGAGGGGCGTGTGACAACCGTCGTGTGCGTTCAAGTCGCATCACTCGCACCAATTCATGAAAGACGATTGCTTTTGCAATCGTCTTTTTTCGAAGCTGAAGTTTTCGGAGGTACCTATGGATCTTCTGGATTTGATTGTTACCGCTGTGGCTCTGTCTATGGACGCCTTTGCGGTCTCCGTCAGCAAGGGTCTGTCCACCCCCAACGCCCGATGGAAGCACGGCTTGCTCTGCGGCGTCTGGTTCGGCGGCTTTCAGGCGCTGATGCCCCTGATCGGCTTCCTGCTGGCAAGCTCCTTTGCCAACGCCATCCGTGGATATGACCACTGGATCGCCTTTGGACTGATGGCCTTCATCGGCGCCAACATGATACGGGAGGCCTTCGGGGGAGCGGAGGAGCTGGACGCCTCCTTTGCGCCCAAAGCCATGCTGGTACTGGCGGTTGCCACCAGTATCGACGCTTTGGCCACCGGCGTGTCCTTTGCCATGACCGACAGCAATATCTGGATCGCGATTTCCTTCATCGGCGCGACCACCTTCCTCTTCTCCCTGGGCGGAATCAAGGTGGGCAGCGTCTTCGGCAATCGATATCAGAAAAAAGCGGAAATCATCGGCGGCGTGATCCTGATCCTCATGGGAACCAAAATTTTGCTGGAGCATTTGCTGGGGGCTGCGTAAATGGAATGGTTTGATCTTTACGACAAAAACAGACGCCCTTTGGGGACGACCCATCAGCGGGGGATTCCTCTGCCCAAGGGAACCTATCATATTGTGGCTCACGTCTGGATCATCGATTCCCGCGGCCGCCTGCTTCTGACCCTGCGCTCCCCGGAGAAGCCCAACTATCCCAACACCTGGGCCATTACCGGCGGCGCCGTGGTTGCGGGGGAGACCAGTCTGGAGGGAATTGCCCGGGAGGTTTTCGAGGAAACCGGCATCCGTGCCGGGACGGAGGAATTCCGGCTTCTTGGCTCCACCCGGAGAAAGGACTCCTTTTCGGACACCTATCTGCTGAAAAAGGATGTGCCGCTGGAGAAACTGGTCATGCAGGAAGGGGAGACCTGTGATGCCAGATGGGTCACCCGCCGGGAATTTGAAGCGCTGATCGCCCGGGGCGTGGTTGCCCCGCCGGATGTCCGCAGATATCACCAGTTGGCGGATATTTTGGGGAATTCCCTCAGATAACTGAAAAAGCTCAGCCCGATTCCGGAAAAATCTTCGGAATCGGGCATTTTTTCTGAAATAGAGTATTGACGGCATAAAAAAAGTGTGTTAAAATAGTACTCCATACTGCGGAAGTATCGCCAAGTACTGATTTCTACCCACTGTGGATATTATACCACGATATTTCTCAAAACGCAAGGGCTTTTTGTGAGAATGTAACAACAAACCCGTGCGTGTCGCAAATACATGAACAACACACCCAATGATGACAGAAAGGCTGTGATGACCCATATGGAAATCAAGGACGTGAAGTTTGGTAACACCGAGCGAAAGAGCTATGCCAAGTATCAGGAAATTCTGAAGATGCCGAACCTTCTGAAAATTCAGAAGGATTCCTACAACTGGTTCCTGACCGAGGGCCTTCGTGAGGTTTTCCATGACGTAGCGGCGATTACCGACTACACCGGTAATCTGGAGCTGTCCTTCCTGGACTACTCCCTGGACGAGAAGCCCAAGTACACCGTGGAAGAGTGCAAGGAGCGCGACGCCACCTATGCAAAGCCCATCAAGGTCCGGGTTCGCCTGCTGAACAAGCAGACCGGCGAAATCAAGGATCAGGAAATTTTCATGGGCGACTTCCCCCTCATGACCAACGGCGGCACCTTCGTGATCAACGGCGCGGAGCGCGTCATTGTTTCTCAGATCGTCCGCAGCCCGGGCATGTACTACGGCGATACCGTGGACAAGGCCGATCAGCACACCTACACCGCCACGGTGATTCCCTACCGGGGCGCATGGCTGGAGTATGAGACCGACCTGCAGAACTGCTTCTATGTCCGCATCGATAAAAACCGGAAGCTGCCCATTACCTGCCTGATCCGTGCCCTGGGCGTAGAGACCGACGGCCAGATCCTTGAGCTGTTCGGCGAGGACGAGCGCATCAAGGCCACCATGGAAAAGGATCCCTGCAAGACCAGAGAGGACTCTCTGCTGGAGATCTACCGCCGCCTCCGTCCCGGCGAGCCTCCCACAGTGGACAGCGCGGCCTCCTATCTGGATTCTCTGTTCTTTGACCCCCGCCGCTATGACGTGTCCAGGGTGGGTCGTTATAAGTTCAATAAGAAAATGGACATCTGGAGCCGCCTGAGCGGTCAGGAGCTGGCAGAGCCCATTGCCGACCCCAGAACCGGCGAGATCCTTGCCATGCCCGGCGAGGTGATCAGCCGTGCCAGGGCCAAGGAGCTGTCCGCCCGGGGCGTCTGCGACGCGGTGATCACCGTCAACGGCGTCAACCATAAGATGTTCTCCAACTACATGGTAGATATGAAGAACTTCGTGGACTTCGACCCGGAGCAGTACGGCATCAAGGAAAAGGTCTGCCGTTCCGTCCTCTTCGAAATGCTGGATACGGTTCCCGCCGACGGCTGGGAGGACGCCATTGAGGAGCGGATCAACGATCTGATTCCCAAGCATATCACCCGGGACGACATTCTGGCCTCCATCAACTACCTGAACTGCGTTGTCATCGGCGCAGGCACCACGGACGACATCGACCATCTGGGCAACCGCCGCCTGCGCTGCGTGGGCGAGCTGCTGCAGAACCAGTTCCGTGTGGGCTTCACCCGCCTGGAACGGGTCATCCGGGAGCGTATGACGGTGCAGGATCTGGACACCGTTACCCCCCAGAGCCTGATCAATATCCGTCCCGTCACCGCTGTCATCAAGGAATTCTTCGGTTCCTCCCCCCTGTCTCAGTTTATGGATCAGAACAACCCCCTGGCTGAGCTGACCCATAAGCGCCGTCTCTCCGCTCTGGGCCCCGGCGGTCTGAGCAGAGAGCGGGCATCCTTCGATGTTCGAGACATTCACTACACCCACTATGGCCGTATGTGCCCCATTGAGACTCCTGAAGGCCCCAACATCGGCCTGATCAACTATCTTTCCAGCTTCGCCCGTATCAATGAGTACGGCTTCATAGAAGCTCCCTACCGCAAGATTGAAAAAATCTATGACGAGAACGGCAAGTTTGTTTCCGCAAGAGTCTCCGACGAAGTGGAATACATGACTGCGGATGTGGAAGACGATTACTGCGTGGGTCAGGCCAACGAGCCTGTGGACGAGAACGGCTTCCTGCTGAATAAGCACATCACCTGCCGTCACCGCAACGAGATCATCGCCGTGGACGTGGAAAACATCGACTATCTGGATGTTTCCCCCAAGATGATGACCTCCATCGCAACCGCCTTCATTCCCTTCCTGCAGAACGACGACGCCAACCGTGCGCTGATGGGCGCGAACATGCAGAGACAGGCTGTGCCTCTGATGGTGACCGAGGCTCCCATCGTGGCCACCGGCATCGAGCACAAGTGCGCTGTGGACTCTGAGGTCTGCATCAAGGCCGAGGGTGAGGGCACTGTCACCCGGGTTTCCGCCGACTACGTCACCGTCCGTTACGACGACGGCAACGTGGTGGATTACAAGCTGACCAAGTTTGCCCGCTCCAACCAGGGCACCTGCGTCAACCAGCGTCCCATCGTGGAGGTGGGAGAGCGTGTGGCCGAAAGTCAGGTCATTGCCGACGGCCCCTCCTGCTCTCAGGGTGAAATCGCCCTGGGCAAGAACGTGCTCATCGGCTTCGTGACCTGGGAAGGCTACAACTACG
>JAEDOJ010000051.1 GCA_016302015.1 Oscillospiraceae bacterium
TCCACACTGAGATCCACGCCCAGGAACATGAAGTTGATATTCTTCAGGCTGTTCAGCGCGGACATATCCAGCTTGGAAACATCAATTTCCTTCAAAAATTCGGCGCTGTTCTTCACGCCGTCGGCAACCATCGCCACATAGGTGCTGATATCTCTGGTGGCGGTAAGCTGCCAATAGATGCTTTTGGACACGTCGCCGTTCAGGCTGACATAGGCGGCCTTAATGGCCTCGAAGGCAGCGGAGCCTTCGGGAATATGGAGCATATACTCCAGAGGGTAGCGAATGACAGAATACAGCGGGAAAAGGATCAAAAGAGGAAGGAGCGACCACAGACAGCCGCCGAACATACTGACGCCCTCTTCCTTATACAGGGCGTTGACTTCCTGCTGATACTTCTGCTTGTCCTCGCCGCAGGCCAGCTCAAGCTGCTTCACCTTGGGCTGAAGACGGGAGGTTTTCATCATGCTCTTTTTGCTCTTCATGCTGGCGGGCAGCAAGAGGATTTTGACCGCCAGAGAGAACAGAATCAGAGCAATTCCATAGTTGCTGAAGAAATCATAGAAAAACTCCAGCACATAACCAAAGGGGATCTGGATAAAAGGAATATCGAACATTGTTACTCTCCAAAAAGGTTGGGGTAGCTGCCGCAGAATGCGGCGGGTTGACATCACGGCACGGGATCATAGAAGTCGCCGTGATTGAAGGGATTGCACCGTAATAACCGTTTGAAGGTCAGCCAGCCGCCCTTGAGGGCGCCGTATTTCCCGATGGCTTCCAGGCCGTATTCCGAGCAGGTAGGAATAAACCGGCATTTTCCCGGATGCAGGGGAGAAATATAGCGGCGGTAGAGGCGGATCAGCCCCATGAGAAGATGTTTCATTGGTCTTCCTTCTTTAACAGGCTCAGCTTGTCCGCAACGGACAAAAACGCCCGGGTCAGACCGGCAAAATCCGTCTCGATGGCGGCGCTTCGCGCCACAATCACGATATCGAAGCCGGTGAGCAGGCGGTTCTCGTTCAGGCGGACGATCTCCCGCAGTCTGCGGCGCATACGGTTGCGGACAACGGCATGTCCCAGCTTGGTGCTGACGGTCAGCCCCACCCGGTTTACGCCCAGACGATTGCGCTGGCAGTAGATCACCAGGCAGCGGTTGCCGGCGCTTTTGCCCCGATGATACAGACGGCGAAAGACGTTATTTTCTTTCAGCGAAATGACCATAGCTCTTCCTCACGGATAGCAAAGAAGGCGAACAGAGATACTCCTCCGTTCGCCCCTGATTGACATTCAGACAGTATGGTGCGGTCACGGTTCCTTAGGCGGACAGGACAGCTCTGCCCTTTGCACGGCGGCGGGCAAGAACCTTGCGGCCGTTGGCGGTAGCCATTCTCTTGCGGAATCCATGAACCTTTGCGCGATGGCGCTTTCTGGGCTGATAGGTACGCAGCATCTCGTGTACACCTCCTGTAAGATTATGCTCAACAGGCGGAAATCCGGCCTGTAGCAATCAAAAAATATGGCACAGAATTGTGCGAACTGTATTATACCGCAAAAGCCCCCGGAAAGTCAACCGAAAATTTCAATTTTTCTTGAAATACGGAAAAATAGTTGTAAATCGCCGGTTCTTCCACAAAATATAGACCGATCAGGCCTGAAAAATCCCCAGAGGCGGCGGTGCAAAGGTAAAGAGGATCAGAGCCGCACCGTAAAAAACCACCGGCAGGAGCAAATAAGGCGCTGCCCGCTCCAGCTTTCCCCGTTTTGTAATCTGATAAGCGAGGAAAAACCCGAAAGCCATGGCAAGGACATAGAGTGCGATATCCACCCCCAGGCCTTCCACCCCGAAGCAGTTTTTCAGCAGATAGTACACCCCCAGCATGGACGCCGGCATGACCAGCTCGCTGAGAAAGAACCCGCCCCACAGGGCATAGGGGCGCTCAACCCGGAACGCCAGCGCTCCCGCCGCCGCCAGCGCAGGCCAGAACAGCAGCTTCAGATGCTCCCAGACGCTTTCGTTCACCGGGGCGATCAGTGCCGTCAGGGGGTTGGGCAGCAGGCTGTAGAGGAAGTGCAGCGCCGTTCCCGCCGCGATTGCCGCCGCACAGGCAATCATAAAGGCTTTTTTCATAAAAATCCCTCCCCTGAAGCATATGGAACCCGGCGGTGAAAGATGAAAAAATCCCCAAAAATTTCCGCTGCCTATGGACTTTCCTCCAAATTGCTGATATTATATAATATGAGATTTTGTGCGACGAAAGGAAGCATTTCATGGAAAAATTCATCGATAAATTATCCGCTGCGGTGGCGGAGGCCTTTGCGGCAGCCGGCTACGATCCTGCCTGCGGCAAGGTTACCCTTTCCAACCGTCCCGATCTGTGCGAATTCCAGTGCAACGGCGCCATGGCCGCTGCCAAGTCCGCCCGCAAGGCTCCCATTCTGATCGCCAACGACGTGGTTGCCCTGCTGCAGAGCTCCGGGATTTTCTCCTCTGCGGAGGCTGTGGCTCCCGGCTTCATCAACCTGCGCATCCGGGAGGACTACCTTGCCGCCCACGTGGAAGAAATGCGCCGGTCGCCCCGTCTGGGCGTTACCGGCTCCCACCGGAGCCGCACCGTGGTTCTGGACTACGGCGGCCCCAATGTGGCAAAGCCCCTGCATATCGGCCACCTCCGCTCCGCCATCATCGGCGAGAGCATCAAGCGGATCTACCGCTATTTCGGGGACACCGTCATCGGCGACATTCATCTGGGCGACTGGGGTCTGCAGATGGGTCTGATCATTGCGGAGCTTCGCCTCCGCAAGCCCGACCTTCCCTATTTTGACGAGAGCTTCACGGGAGAATATCCCGAAGAGCCTCCCTTCACCATCTCCGAGCTGGAAGAAATCTACCCCACCGCCAGCGCCAAGAGCAAGGTAGACGAGGACTTTGCCAGGCAGGCTCATGAAGCCACCTACCTGCTTCAGCAGCATCAGCGGGGATACTATGCCCTGTGGCAGCATATTATGAAGGTGTCCGTCGCCGACCTGAAGCGAAACTACGAGAACCTGAACGTCAGCTTTGACATCTGGAAGGGTGAAAGCGATGCGGAGGCCTACATTCCTCCCATGCTGGCAGACCTGGACAAAAAGGGCGTGCTCCAGGAAAGCGAAGGCGCAAAGGTGATTCCCGTGGCTGAGGAAGGAGACAAAAAGGAGCTGCCCCCCTGCATTCTGGTCAAGCGCGACGGCGCAACCCTGTATGCCACCACGGATCTTGCCACCATTGTCCAGCGCATGGAGGATTACCACCCGGACAAGCTGCTGTATCTGACGGACAAGCGGCAGAGCCTGCACTTTGAGCAGGTGTTCCGGGCTGCCCGGAAGAGCGGCATCGTTCCCGAAAACGTGCAGCTCCAGCACATCGGCTTCGGCACCATGAACGGCAAGGACGGCAAGCCCTTTAAGACCCGCTCCGGCGGGGTGATGCGTCTGGAGACGCTGATTGACGATATCACCCGCTATGTGGAGGAGAAAATTCTGGAAAACGGCACGCTTTCTGCGGAAGAGGCTGCCCAGACCGCAAAAATCATCGCCGTAGGCGCTCTGAAATACGGAGATCTTTCCAATCTCGCCACCAAGGACTATATTTTTGATTTGGAACGCTTCTCCGCCTTTGAAGGAAATACCGGTCCCTATCTGCTCTACACCATCGTCCGGATCAAGTCCATTCTGAACCGGTACGGCGGCAGGGTGGAGGATCTGACCATCGGTGAGGCGGACACGGCGGAGGCCAAGGCGCTGCAGCTGATGCTGACCCAGATGCCCGACCAGCTTTCCATGGCCTACCGGGATTCTCTGCCCAACGTCATCTGCGCCTATGCCTACGAGCTGGCAGGCTCTGTAAACAAATTCTACCACGAGACCCGCATTCTCAGCGAGGCCGATCCCCGGAAGCAGGGCAATTACCTCGCCCTCATCTCTCTGGCAAAGCGAGCTCTGGAGGAGTGCATCGACCTGCTGGGCTTCTCCGCACCGGAGCGGATGTAAAAAGGGTTTCTTCCCACGAATCCCGGTTTTTCGGCAAAAAATCGGTTGTATATGGGGAAAAAATGTGGTACTATGATATAAATGTAGAAAAAGAGGAGGTAGTGCCATGGGTATCGTGGACATCCTGTCCCCATTGCTCCGGCATCCCATGCTGGGGATCGGTCTTGCCTGCCTGGCTGTCGTGGCAGTGCTGATGATCCCCATGTATTTCCGCTCCCGCAGACCCCGGCGGGGAACCATCGAGTGGATCAAACGGTTGGATCAGCCTCATTTCCTCCCAATGAAGCAGTATGAAATTCAGTTCGTGGATTTTGTCTGGGCGGTGCTGTGCGGTCTCAGCGCAGCCTTCCTTCGGTTCGCCTACTGCTTCTTTTCCCTGCGGGTTCTCGGGGGAAAGCCGGGGGTGGAATTACTTCGTGCCATCCTGCCGGAAAGCCTTGCCCTTGTGGTGACCGGTGCGGTGCTGGCGCTTGTCCTGTATTTTATTCACCGGCTGATCTTCGGCAGCGTCATGAACGCCATTTTAATGGCTGTGACCGGCGGCTTGCTTCTCTCCCTGAATCCTGCCATGGTTCCCTTTGCGGCGGCACTGCTTTGCCTCTATTGCTGGATGACCGCCCCCTATGAGGCGCCCCTCTTCCCCAGAGCCATCTTTTTTCCCCTCGCTCTGGGTCTGCTGGCATGGGCTGTGGTCTGCTGCCCGGCAATGGCATGGCTCCTGCCCTTCTTCGCCGCCGCCTACCCTGTGATCCAGTTCTTCCGCTGGAAAAACGGTCTGCCTGCGTTCCGGAAAAGAAAGCTCCTGTTCTCCCTCCTGCTTCTGATCCCCTCCGTTCTGATCTTTGCTTTGGTCTTCTCTCTGGCCTATGCAAATCAGGAGGGACAGCTGGCGTCCCAGGGACTACCCCTCCTCACCGACGCGGACTTTTACCGTTCCATGCTGGCAGGCGTTGCCGCGGAAGCGGCTTCCCTGATCTCTCCTCTGCGTCTGGCGGAAACCGCGCAGACAGGCGACGTACTCTGCGCCATGCTGGGTCTGACAGCCCTGGTTCCCCTGCTCCACGGCGTCTTCCGTCTGCGGAACAGCCGGTGCCTGTGCCTGCTTCTCATGCTGCCCTTTGCGCTGGCGGCCTGTCTGGTCAGCAGCGTGTGGCTTCCTTTGTCCATGCTGTTTCTGCTGATCACCGGCTGGACCTGGAGCACCTACTGCAAACGGGGCTATGGTTTCTACGGAGTGATCTGTTCCGTAGTGACCTGTGTATTATATTTTACCGAGAATATTCTGTACTAATGTTTTGGAGGAATCTACCATGAAAATTTCTTTGGGTTGCGACCACGGCGGACTGGAGCTGAAGGACGCCATTAAGCAGCACCTTCTTGACCGTGGTTTTGAGGTCAAGGACTGCGGCACCTTTACGAAGGACAGCTGTGACTATCCCGATTACGCCCGTCCCGCCGCCGAGGCCGTCGCCTCCGGCGAATGCGAAAAGGGCATTGTGGTCTGCACCACGGGCATCGGCGTTTCCATCACCGCCAACAAGGTGAAGGGCGTCCGCTGCGCCCTGCTTTCCGATCTGATGTCCGCAAAAATGACCCGTCAGCATAACAACACCAATATGATGGCTCTGGGTCAGGGCGTGGTGGGCCCCATGCTGGCTCTGCAGATTGTGGACACCTGGCTGGACACCGAGTTTGAAGGCGGCCGCCACCAGCGCCGCATTGATAAGATGATGGAGATCGAAGCATAAATCAGCGTGAATCGAAAAAATCCTCCCTATGACCAATCATCATAGGGAGGATCAACTGTTTTATGGACACATTCAGGGAAGCCGCAAAAGCTCCACCGCAAATCAATATCTGATTCTTATGCCTGTGCGGCGGTGATGATGGCCATTTTATAGACCTCATCTGCGTTGCAGCCACGGCTCAGATCGTTGATGGGAGCGTTCAGGCCCAACAGGATGGGGCCGTAGGCTTCGTAGCCGCCCAGACGCTGGGCGATCTTGTAGCCGATGTTGCCTGCCTCAATGCAGGGGAAGACGAAGGTGTTGGCATAACCGGCAACAGGGCTGCCGGGGAACTTCAACTGACCCACCACAGGGGAAACCGCCGCGTCAAACTGCATTTCGCCGTCGATGGCCAGGTCGGGAGCCAGCTCCTTTGCCTTGGCGGTAGCTGCCTGGCTCAGGCTGACCGTGCCGCCCTTACCGGAGCCCTTGGTGGAGAAGGACAGCATGGCGACCTTGGGATCAATGCCGAAGAGCTTTGCACAGCCTGCAACCTCCACGGCAACCTCTGCCAGCTTTTCCGCCGCGGATACGGTGACGTTTCCTTCCTTGTCCACGGAATCCTCATAGGAAATATTGATGGCGCAGTCGCCCATGGCCAGCTTTTCCTCGCCCCGAACCAGAATGAAGCAGGAAGAGACCAGATGCGCGCCGGGCTTGGTCTTGACCAATTGCAGAGCGGGACGGACGGTATCGGCAGTGGAATAGGTTGCGCCGCCCAGGAGAGCGTCGGCATAGCCCAGCTTTACCAGCATGGTGCCGAAATAGTTCCCCTTGGACAGGGCGTCACGGCACTGCTCCTCGGACATCTTGCCCTTCCGCAGAGCAACCATGGTCTGCACCAGCTTGTCCATCTCAGGGTAAGTGGCGGGGTCCAGGATTTCCAGACCTTCAATATCAAAGCCGCATTCCTGCGCCTTGGCCTTGACAACGTCCACATTGCCGATGAGAATCGGGGTCAGGAAGCTGTCCTTCTTCAGACGGGCGGCAGCCTCCAGAATACGGGCGTCGTGGCCTTCGGTGAAAACAATTTTCTTGGGGCTTGCGCTCAGTTTTTCAATCAAACGGTCAAACATAGATTTCCTCCTAAAATTCGGCACCATCGCCGTTTTTTCTCATCTATTATATATCCGATGGCAGTCAAAAATCAAGGCTAACATCCAAATCCGAGAGAATTTCTACAAGATTTCCCGTGATGGGGTGGGTAAATTTCAGCCCCACGGCGCACAACTGCTGGTAGGTCAGTCCGGCCTTCCGGGAAAATTCCCGCGCCGCCCCGCTTCCGTACTGGGGATCGCCCAAAATCGGGAAGCCGAAATGCGCACAGTGTACCCGAAGCTGGTGCGTCCGTCCCGTGAGAGGGTGCAGCTCCAGCTTTGCGGTCTGCTCCCTCCGCTCCAGAATCCGATATTCCGTTTTTGCGGGTTTTCCGTCCTCCCGGACGCAACGGAGCATACTGGGCGGGGCAAATCTGGCGATGGGAGCTTCCAGAATCCCGTGATCCTCCTCCGGGCAGCCAAAAACCGCGGCGTGATAGGTCTTTTCCATGACCCGGTCTCCCGCCAACTGGCACATATGGGCATGGGCGTGGGCATTTTTTGCCAGCAGCACCAGACCGAAGGTATCCCTGTCCAGACGGCTGACAGGATGGACGGCACAGCGCTGGCCGGTGGACTGATAATACCAGGTCAGATAATTTGCAAGGGTTCCCGTGTTCCGGGCGGAGGAGGGATGTACCAGAATTCCCGCAGGCTTGTCCACCGCAATCAGCCATTCATCCTCATACCGGATGGACAGGTCTCCCGGTTCCGCCGGATAGACCGGCGCAGGCTCGTCCAGCTCCACACGCACAAAATCACCGATTTTCACAGGAAAATCGGTGTGAACGGTCTGGCCGTTGACAGTATAGGCGTTGGAAAATTTCAGCCGTTTCACAAGTCCCGAGGACATGCCAAGCTCCTGCCGCAAAATGGACAGCAGCCTGGCGTCTCTCTGGGCGACGCAGGTCAGTTCCATCAGCTAACCCCGGAAATCTGCAGCAGGGAATTCTGTTCCAGCCAGTAGCGCATAATGGCCCGGCGGGTAACAATGCCGATGAAAGCGCCCTTATCGTCCACCACGGGAACAAAATTCTGATCGCTGGCCTTGATGACCAGCTCCTTCATATCCGTGGATACGGTGACGGGGACGTTGTCCTTTCGGTGGGTGATGTCCATAATGGAATGATTTTCCGCGTCCCGCATATCCATGATGCACAGATTTTTGATTGCCCACAACAAATCGCCCTCGGTAAGGGTTCCGCAATAAGAGCCGTCCCGGTGCAAAATGGGCAGCGCCGTATAGCCGGCATTCTCCATGCACTCCATGGCCTGCCGCAGGGTGAAATCATGGAATAAGTAAGCACAATTGGCCTTTGGCGTCAGAAAAAAGAGCAGATTCAAGATAACAGTCCTTTCTCAGATACACAATCTTCTTTTTACCAACCTCATTATACCATAAACAACCGTCGAAGTCTGTAAAGAAATTGTGAAGTTCCCATAATTTCATGAAATTTTTAACGCCGCCCCGGAAAGGGCGGCGTTCAGACTGCCAAAAAAGTCCGGAACCGCCAAAATTGAGATTATTTTTTCCGCAAATTCTCCTTTTTGGATTCTGCGAAAACACAGACAGCTCTCCGAACTTTTTTAGCTGCATTTCTCTTGCTTTGCAAGAATTTTGGCTTTCATCGCAACTCCCGGTCTACCGTACCT
>JAEDOJ010000052.1 GCA_016302015.1 Oscillospiraceae bacterium
TGCATCGCAAGATTGGAACGCTCTCCTCAGAGGGAGGCAGGAGGTCGACACGAAAAAATCGTGGGTCTGCCCGATTTATGTATGCTCCTCCCAGTCCTTGCTCCTGCCCACGGCCTTGTGCCAGCCGTGGAGGAGCTGCGCCCGCTCAGAGGCTTCCATATGGCTTTCAAAAACTTTGTCGCACCGCCACAGCCTGCGGATGTCCTCCGTGTCCTTCCAGACGCCCACCGCCAGTCCCGCCAGATAGGCGGCGCCCAGAGCGGTGGTCTCTCTGGTAATGGGACGGTAAACGGGCCGCCCCATAATGTCCGCCTGGAACTGCATGAGGAAGCCGTCCCGGCTGGCGCCGCCGTCCACTTTCAAAGCCCGCAGCCTCCTGCCAAAATCCTGTTCCATGGCGTCCACCAGATCCTGCGTCTGGAAGGCGATGGATTCCTCGGCGGCACGGATAATGTGTTCGGGCTTGGTGCCCCGGGTCAGGCCGACGATGGCGCCTCTTGCGTACATATCCCAATGAGGCGCACCCAGGCCGGTGAAGGCGGGCACCAGATAGACGCCGCCGGTGTCGGGAACCTTGGCGGCAAAATATTCCGCGTCCCTGGCCTCCCGGATAAAACGCATTTCATCCCGCAGCCATTGGATCACAGCCCCGCCCACAAAGACGGAACCCTCCAAAGCGTATTGCACCTGACCCTTCAGGCCGATGGCGATGGTGGTGATCAGCCCCTGCTTGCTGGTAATGGCTTCCTTGCCGGTGTTCATCAGCAGGAAGCAGCCGGTGCCGTAGGTGTTCTTCGCCTCTCCCGGCTCAAAGCAGCACTGACCGAAGAGGGCGGCCTGCTGATCCCCCGCAATGCCTGCGATGGGAATTTCGTAGCCCTGAATGTTGCAGGTTCCGTAAATCTCCGAGCTGTCGCAGACCCTGGGCAGGAAGCCGGCGGGAATGTCCATGACCTCCAGCAGCTTTTCGTCCCATTGGAGGGTGTGGATGTTAAAGAGCATGGTGCGGGAGGCGTTGGTGTAGTCGGTCACATGGGCCTTGCCGTTGGTCAGCTTCCAGACCAGCCAGGTGTCCACCGTGCCGAAGAGCAGTTCCCCCCGCTCCGCCTTTTCTCTCGCTCCGTCCACATGATCCAGAATCCACTTGATTTTGGTGGCGGAAAAATAGGCGTCGATGACCAGACCGGTGCTTTCCCGGATATGGTCCGCCCAGCCCTGCTCTACCAGCCTGTCGCAGTAGTCGGCGGTGCGGCGGCACTGCCAGACGATGGCGTTATAAATGGGTCTGCCGGTGTTTTTGTCCCAGATAATGGTGGTTTCCCGCTGGTTGGTGATGCCGATGGCGGCAATCTCCTCCACGGCGATGCCGGACTTGGTAATGACCTCCATCATCACGGAATAAATGGAGGAGTAAATTTCCATGGGGTTGTGCTCCACCCAGCCGGGCTTGGGATAAAACTGGGAAAATTCCTTCTGGGCGACGGAGACAATGTTCTGCTCGTCGTCAAAGAGAATGGCGCGGCTGCTTGTGGTGCCCTGATCCAGAGCGAGAAGATAGCGGCTCATAGTTTTTCCTCCTGTTCACATATCTTTGCAGGCGATGACGGAAACCTCCGTCCCGAAGAGGCCGGAGAGCAAAACGTCTCCGGTGCGTACCGGGGCGGTGACGCAGACCTCGTCCAAAAGCGCCATGACCTCCAGCATTTTCTCCTTGGGAACGGGAGCGCTGGTGCGGACAGGCAGTCTGGGGTGGGCGCCGCCCCGGATGCGGACGGTGGAGGTCACCACCCGCATGGGGTTGATCAGTTCGGATTTTCCGTATTCCTCCCCCCGGGGACACTGATTCCCGGTGACGGCATAGCCCTGGTCCGGGTCAACCTTCAGATGACAGCCGTTGGGGCAGCAAATACAAATCAATTCCTTCATACTTCCGCCTCCTCACAGGAAATGGTGATCACCGGCCCTTGGGCTTTTTCCAAAAACAGCTTTGGCAGACGGATATGCTCCATTTCTCCGGGAGCCATATGGCTGCGGCGGAAGGAGGCCAGCACCTGATCCCCGGCGCAGACCTTGATTCTGCTGCTGCCGAAGCTGCGGCGAACCCGGAAGGAGATGTCCACGGCCTTGTCTGCCAGCTCCGGGCGCACCAACTGGGGCACGGTGTAGGAAACCTGATCCCCGTTTTCCAGGGTCAGGGGAGCGGCGGTTTCCTGCCGGGGATTGCGAACGAAGGCGGCGGCGCTGCGGCCTGCCCGCTCCGCCTCTTCGGAGACAAAGTCTACCAGATCATGGACATGAACCACGTTGCCGCAGGCAAAAATCCCGGGAATTGAGGTCTGCATATTCTCATAAACCTTCGGGCCGTTGGTTCTGGGGTCGATTTCAATGCCCGCCTGACGGGACAGCTCGTTTTCGGGAACCAGTCCCACGCTGAGCAGCAAGGTGTCGCAGTCAAAGACCAGTTCCGTCCCGGGGATGGGCTGTCTGTCCGGGCCGACCTTGGAAACCACAACGCTTTCCACACGATTTTTGCCACGGATTTCCGTAACGGTGTGGGAGAGGTAAAGGGGAATGTTGAAATCCTCCAGACATTGTACAATATTCCGGTTCAGGCCGGAGGAATAGGGCATCAGCTCCACGCAGGCCAGCACCTTCGCCCCCTCCAGCGTCATGCGGCGAGCCATGATCAGGCCGATGTCCCCGGAGCCTAAAATGACCACCCGTTTTCCCACCATCTGGCCTTCGATGTTCACGAACCGCTGGGCTGCCCCTGCGGTGAAGATGCCGGCGCAGCGGGTTCCGGGGATGGAGATGGCGCCCCGGGTACGTTCCCGGCAGCCCATGGCCAGAATCACCGCTTTGGCGGAAATGGCCTCATAGCCGCCCTGGGGGCTGACCGCATGGATCACCCTCTGGGGGCTCACGTCCACCACCATGGTGTCGGACTGGACACGGACGGAGGTGTCCGTCAGCATTTGGAGGAACCGTCCCGCATATTCCGGGCCGGTCAGCTCCTCCTTGAAGCGGTGCAGACCGAAGCCGTTGTGGATGCACTGGTTCAGAATGCCGCCCAGCTCCCGATCCCGTTCCAGAATCAGAATCTCTCTCAAACCGGCCTCCCAGGCGGCGTGGGCTGCGGCAAGACCCGCAGGGCCGCCGCCGATAATGGCAAGGTCACAGGTTTTCATTTGCCGTGCCTCCCTTCGTTTCCCCGGTGAGGACATAGGAACCGGGTTGATCCAGTAAGATGGCAGACTGGGGAAGCCCCAGCTCTCTGGCCAGAATTTCCTGCACTCTGGGGCCGCAGAAGCCTCCCTGACACCGCCCCATGCCTGCGCCCACCCGGCGTTTGACGGCGTTGACGGTGACGGCGGGAATGGGGGCGTGGATCGCCGCAACGATTTCACCCTCGGTCACGGTCTCGCAGCGGCAGATCACTCTGCCGTAGAGGGGATTTTCCCGAATCAGAGCGTTCTTTTCCTCCCCGGACAGCTCCTGAAAACGGATACGCTTCCGGCTGTCGCAGTAGGCTTCCTTTTTTGCGGCGTGGAGCTTTTCGGCAAAATAGGCTGCGGTCTCAGCCCCAATGGCGGGAGCGGCGGTGAGACCGGGGCTTTTGATCCCCGCCAGCAGATACATTCCGGGTACGGTCTGACTTTCCCCGATGAGGAAGGCGTCCTTGGAATGGTTGGCACGGACACCGGAGAAATTCCGGATATTTTCCCGGAAATTCACGGAGGGCACGGATTTCAGCGCCATTTTTCGACAATACGCCAGAGCGCCGGCGGTGTTCGCCGTGTCGTCCGGGTCGTCCACCCTCCCGGAGGTGGGGCCGACGATCAAATTGCCGTGTACGGTGGGAGCCACCAGAACGCCCTTGCCCTGAGGGGTGGGACACTGGAAAATCACGGAGTTGACCAGGGTTCCCTGAGATTTGTCCAGAAGATAATACTCTCCCCGGTTGGGAGTCAGGGTAAATTCCGCCGTTCCTGCCAGCGCCTGCACCCGGTCTGCGTGACAGCCGGCGGCGTTGATCAGATAGCTTGCCTCAAACACACCCCTGGGGGTGGTGACCACAAAATGGTCCTCAACTTTTTCAATGGCGGTGACCTCCGCCTCCAGCTCCAGCTTGACGCCGTTTTTCACGGCGGTCTCCGCCATGGCAAGGGTCAGCTCCCAGGGGGAGACGATGCCCGCGGAGGGCGCCCACAGGCTGCCGGTCACCGTGTCCGCCAGCTTTGGCTCCATGGCTCTGGCCTCAGCGCCGGTGAGGAGCCGCAGGCCGGGAACCCCGTTGGCGGTTCCCCGGTCGTAAAGAATTTTTAAGGTTTCCAAATCCTCCTCAGAGAAGGCCAGCACATGACTGCCGGTTCTCCGGAAGGGAACGTCCAGCTTTTTGCACAGAGGCTCCATCAGGGCGTTGCCCTTCACGTTCAGCCGTGCCATCTCCCCCGGATGGGGGTCGTAGCCCCCATGGACAATGGCGGAATTGGCCTTGGAGGTGCCGTTGGCCACGTCGTTGCTCCGTTCCAGAACCGTGACCTTTAAATCGTACTTGGAAAGCTCATAGGCACAGGCCGCGCCGATCACGCCGCAGCCGATGATAATCACATCCTGCATCTTCTCTCCCACTCTCAGAAAAAATGATATGAGTCCAACAACACGACCCACGCCGTATTATCAAACTCATCTTGACACTAGTCAGTATATCAGCGTAACAGACAAAATGCAAGCATTTTTTCGGCTCCCGCTGTTGAGGCGGGAGCCGAAAAAGCGTTATTTTGCTCTGGTTTTTCGGGTAAACAGGATAATTGCCAGGGTGAGAAGACCCACCGCCCACAGGCAGACGATCCACAGCCTGTCCATGCAGGCACTCAGGTCTCCGGCGAGGGCGGCGCGGCAGGCGTCCACGGCGTTGGCAAAGGGGAGAACATAGGCCACCTGACGAAGCCCGCTCACCAGCTCCAGGGGGAACCAGATGCCGGACAGCCATGCGGAGACGTTGGTCAGCAGGGCGCCGCAGATGCCGCCCACGGCCTTTTCGCTGAGACAGGTGCCGCAAATCACGCCCAGGGCAATATTCACAATGAGAATGGGCAGGCTCGCCGCCATGGACAGGAAAATTCCCGCAGAGAGCTTCAGCCCCAGAGCCGCGGCGGCGGCAAAGCAGACCAGAAGCTGGCACAGACCCATGGGAAGCAGGGGCAGAAGATAGCCCAGAACAAAGGCTGCGCCGCTGAGGGGAGAGGTATAAAGGCGGAGCATAAAGGAGCTGCCCCGATCCTTGGAGATCAGCATGGCGGAAAACAGGGCGATAAAGCTCATGCTGAACACCCCGATGCCGGGGGCCAGATGATCCATCTCAAAGAGGGTCATGCCGGCCTCCGGGGGAAGGCTGGAGTTGATCAGGGTCAGCAGTCCCAGCAAAATCACGGGAAACAGGACGCCGAAGAAGAGACTGATGGGGTCTCTTACCATTTCTTTCCAGTTCCGTGTGGCAAAACAAAGGGTTCGCTTCATGCTTCCGCACCTCCTGCCAGTTGGACAAAGGCTTCCTCGAAGGAAGCGGTGTTGGCGGCCCGTTTCAAGCCCTCCGGGGTGTCGCTGATGACCAGCCGGCCCTGGTTCATGATCCCCACATGGTCGGCCAGAGCCTCCGCCTCCTCTAAATAGTGGGTGGTAAGGATGACGGTCATTTTGCCCTTCAGCCCCTCAATCACCTGCCACAGCTCCCGCCGTGCCAGAACGTCCAGTCCCAGGGTTGGTTCGTCCAGAAACAGCAGCTTTGGCCGGGAGATCAGCGCCATGGCAATGGAAAGCCGTCTCTGCCAACCGCCGGAGAGGGTTTTGGCTCTGGCCTTGGCGATCTCCTCCAGATGAAATTCCCCCATGATTTCCTCCGTGCGGTGTTTGGCGGTTTTTCGGTCAGCGCCGTAGATGCCCGCAATCAGCTCCAGATTCTCCCGCACCGACAGGTTGGGCGCCACAGCGGTCTCCTGGGGAGAAACGCCGGTGACGGCCTTGATCCGGGGCAGGTCGGTTTCCAGATCCATGCCGAAAATCCTCGCCCCGCCGGCGGTGGGACGCAAAAGTCCGGAGAGCAGCTTGATGGCGGTGGTTTTCCCCGCGCCGTTTACCCCCAGCAGGGCGAATAATTCTCCCTCCTCCACCGTGAGGTTAAGGGCGTTTACGGCGGTTTTTTCCCTGAATTTTTTGGTCAAGCCCCTGGTTTCGATGGCTTTCATTTCCCTTCGCCTCCAAAATCAACGCTCCGGTTGATGGCGTTGAAAATCTGCTGGGACTGATCCTGCCGGGGGATGGCAATGCCCCGCTCCACGTCTGCCATGAGCAGGAGAATGTCTCCCGGCTCGATGCCCAGCAGGTCCCGCACCTCTGCGGGAATGACGATCTGCCCCTTGGGGCCCACCTTCACCGGGGCCATAAATTTTCCCTCGGGAAATGCGTTGGTTCCCATGGAATGCCTCCTTTGTATAACTTGTATAACTAATTATACGCATGGAACAGAAAAAGTCAAGCAGTATTTTTACTGCCTGACAGAAAATGCCGGTCTATTCCCGGAAGAGGAGGAGGGAGAACCAGGTCACCACCTGATTTCCGTACTGGTACTCCACGCCGCAGCGTTCCGCAAGCTGGGTGACCACGATGCCGTGGCTTTCCACGCAGGGGAACATTTTCTCCGGGTGACGGCAGGGGGCGGAGGGGTAAGTACAGTGGGAGCAGATGGCGCAGGAGTCTGTGGACAAAACCAGAACCTCCAGCTTTTGCTCCCGCAACAGAGCCGCCGTCTGCCGGGTGATCTCCTCGTGGGCGGGGCGGGTAGCCAAGGTTTCCTCCAGATTGGCGATGTCGTTTACCTCCGTCAGGGTGGAGATCAGCAGACCCTCCGGGTAGGACAGGCACCGAGCCTTACATTCCTCCACCGTGCCCACGGCGGGAGGACAGGCCCAGGTCTGGCCGTAGCGGGGACATTCCTGTTGGCAGACCTGGCGGATTCGGGGGGAAAACTCCAATTCCTCTGTAGAGAAAAACTCAAACTGTGCAATGGGCAGGTCTGCCAGCTGAGCGGCGAGAAGCTCCCGGTTCATTTGCCTTCCTCCTTCAGATATAACAGATCGTGGCAGACAGGGGTGCAGAAGAGACGGCGGATTTCCGCCGGATCCTCCGTCTGACCCAAAATCCACATCAGCTTTGCCACGGCGGCCTCCGTGGTCATGTCGTAGGCCTCCAGCAGATGCAGGTCGTTTTTCAGATGGAAGCCCACATCGTAGACCGCCAGATTGCTGCCTTCGTTCTGCACCTGGGTGGTCATGACGATGGTTTTTCCGCAGCCAATGGCGTTGCGGATCACGTCAAAGAACCCGCTGCCCTGATAGGAGGGAAGACCGCCTACGCCGTAGCTTTCAATAATCACCCCGTCGTTGTGTTCCAGCAGATAGGACAGGAGCCTGCAGTCCGTGCCGGGGATCATTTTCAGCAAACCCACCTTCTGGTTCAGCTTGTGGTAAAAAATGGGAGCGGGCAGAGAGGTGGGACGGATGTATTCCATGAGAAAACCGTTTTGAATCGCCGCCAGAGAGGGGTAGTTGATGCTGGAAAAGGCCTGAAGACTGGTGGTATGGGTTTTTCTGGCCCGGGTGCCCAGGGTGACCCGGCCATTGAATACAAGCACCACACCGCACAGATCGGAGATTGCCACCCGGAAGGCGTCGGTGAGGTTGACCTTGGAATCGGTGTTTTCAAAGGTCAGGGGCTTCTGGGCGCCGGTGAGGACGATGGGCTTGGGAGAATACTGGATCAGATAGGAAAGGGCGGCGGCGGTGTAGGCCATGGTGTCCGTGCCGTGGGTGATGACGAAGCCGTCGTAATTGTTGAAATTTTCATAAACCGCCCTGGCGATCCTCAGCCAGTGGTTTGGGGTGATGTTGGTGGAGTCCACCGAAAACAGCTCCATACAGGTAACGGAGCAGAGCCGGGAGATTTCCGGGATGCTCTGCAGCAGCTCATCTGAGGTCAAGGAGGGAGTAAGGCCGCTTTTGGTGATTTCTGAGGCAATGGTGCCGCCGGTGCCTAACAGCAGGACTTTTTTCATAGGAAACCTCCCGGAGAGAAATGATCGGGAATAGTATACCACGTTTTTCGGGGAAGAGCAATGCAAAGTGGTTGACAAAGTGAAAAAGCGGCAATAAAATAGTAGAAAAAGAACGGAGGTGCCCATATGCTGTCTGTTGTGATCCCGGCGTATAACGAGGAGGAAATGGTGCCCGTGGCGGCGAAGGAAATCCATGGAATTTTGTCCGAAGCGGGGATTAACCACGAGCTGGTGTTTGTGGACGATGGGTCCCGGGATGGAACGTGGGAGCGGATTCGTGCCGCGGCGGAGGCCGTGCCCGGGGTAAAGGGCGTTCATTTTTCCCGAAATTTCGGCAAGGAGGCGGCGATTTTTGCCGGCCTGTCCCATGCAAAGGGGGACTGCGTGGCGGTGATCGACTGCGATTTGCAGCATCCGCCGGAGAAGCTGGTGGAGATGTACC
>JAEDOJ010000053.1 GCA_016302015.1 Oscillospiraceae bacterium
GCGCAGCCGTTGTCTTCAAGGTAAAGGTGCATGAGGTTAAGGAAACCGTGATTCCCGAAATGGACGACGAGTTTGCCAAGGACGTTTCCGAGTTCGATACGCTGGCAGAGCTTCGGGCAGACGTGGAGAAGAGAATCCTCGACCAGAAGAGCGAGGGCATCAACCGTGCGTTTGAGAATGCCGCCATCGAGAAGGCGGTTGCCAACATGACCGTTGAGATTCCCGCCTCCATGATCGACGAGGAAGTGGAGAAGGAGATGGAGCGTTTTGACTATCAGCTCCGTTCTCAGGGCGCTTCTCTGGAGCAGTACGCAAAGATGCTGGGCGGCAGCGTGGAAGCCATGATGAACACCTTCCGTCCCGGTGCGGAGAATGCGGTAAAGACCAACGTGATGCTCAACGCCGTGGTTGACGCGGAGAACATCGAGGTCACCGAGGAAGAGTGCGAGGAAGAGTACGCAAAGCTGGCAGATTCCTACAAGATGGATCTGGAGCAGATTAAGAAGATTCTGAGCGTTGAGGAGCTGCGGGGCGACCTGCAGGTGCGTAAGGCCGCCAAGCTGATTGCGGACACCGCAGTTGCCGTTCCTGAGAAGGAAGAAACAAAGGAAGAGGAATAATTATCCTCTCAAAGGGTTAGAATGTTTCGAGAAAGGAGCATTGCTATGAGTTTTGTACCGTATGTTGTGGAACAGACCAGCCGTGGAGAACGTTCCTATGACATTTTTTCCCGCCTGTTAAATGATCGTATTATTTTCCTTGCCGAGGAAGTTACCGACACCGTGGCCAGCCTGATCGTCGCCCAGATGCTGTATCTGGAGGCGCAGGACCCGGAAAAGGACATCCAGCTTTATATCAACAGCCCCGGCGGCAGCGTCACAGCCGGCATGGCGATTTATGACACCATGCAGTATGTGAAGTGCGATGTATCCACCATCTGCATCGGCATGGCGGCTTCCATGGGCGCGTTCCTCCTGTCCTCCGGCGCAAAGGGCAAGCGTATCGCTCTTCCCAACGCCGAGGTCATGATCCACCAGCCCTCCGGCGGCGCCAAGGGTCAGGTCACCGATATCCAGATTCATGCCCAGCGGATTCTGGACATGAAGAAAAAGCTCAACGAAATCCTTGCCAAAAATACCGGCAAGTCCGTGGAGCAGGTGACGGCGGACTGTGAGCGTGACCACTTCCTGACGGCGCAGGAGGCCATGGATTACGGTCTGGTGGACAAAGTGATCTATCAGAGATAACAGAGGAGAGAGTGTATTGGCTGAAAAACTGATCCGTTGTTCCTTCTGTGGCAAGACGCAGGCGCAGGTACAGCGTATTCTGTCCGGGCCAAAGGCATATATCTGCAACGAGTGCGTGGAGCTGTGCAGCTCCATCTTGCAGGAAAGTATGTATGAAGCGGCGGACTACGATAACATGGAGGCTCCCGAGCATCTGCCCACACCGAAAGAGATCAAGGAATACATGGATGGCTATATCATCGGTCAGGACGAGGCGAAGGTAGCCTTGGCTGTGGCGGTGTATAACCATTATAAGAGAATTTATTTTAACAGCTCCTCCGACGTGGAGCTGCAAAAGAGCAACATTCTCCTCATTGGCCCCACCGGCTGCGGCAAGACCCTCTTTGCCCAGACGCTGGCCAAAATCCTGAATGTACCCTTCGCCATTGCGGACGCCACCACCCTGACCGAGGCGGGCTATGTGGGCGAGGACGTGGAAAACATTCTTCTTCGTCTGCTGCAGGCGGCGGAATTTGATGTGGAGCTTGCGGAGCGGGGCATTATCTACATCGATGAAATGGATAAGATCGCCCGCAAGAGTGAGAACACCTCCATCACCAGAGACGTCTCCGGCGAGGGCGTCCAGCAGGCGCTGCTGAAAATCGTGGAGGGGACGGTGGCGAATGTGCCGCCTCAGGGCGGTCGGAAGCATCCCCAGCAGGAATTCATTCAAATTGATACCAGTAATATCCTCTTCATCTGCGGCGGCGCCTTCGACGGTCTGGATAAGATCATCGAAAAGCGGCTGGATCGTTCCAGCCTGGGCTTCGGCGCCGAGCTGAAAAGTCAGAAGGATCGGGATGTGGGCAGCCTGTTTGCACAGGCCCAGCCCCATGATTTGCTGAAATTCGGTATTATTCCCGAGCTGGTGGGCAGACTGCCTGTGATGACCAGTCTGGGCAGCCTGAAAAAAGAGGATCTGGTTCGGATCCTGACGGAGCCGAAGAATGCCCTTTGCCGTCAGTACCGGAAGCTGCTGGAGCTGGATCATGTTGAACTGGACTTTGAAAAGGAAGCTCTGGAGGCGATTGCCCAGAAGGCCATTGACCGCAAGATCGGCGCAAGAGGTCTGCGGGCGGTTCTGGAAGAGGTTATGACGAAGCTTATGTATGAAATCCCTTCTGATCCTTCCATTTCCAAGGTATTGATTACACGCAACTGCGTGGAAGAAGGCGCTGAACCGAAAATTACCCGTAACAGGAAGAATAGAGCGGCCAACGCCTGAAAATAGAGTTGAGGGGGAGCATTTTTGTGCCCCCTCTTCTTTGCTAAGGAAGCTCTGAATAATCCGCTGCTGATTTGTTCAGAGATTCCCTACCTGCAGGCTTCGGCCTGCGGAAAGGAGACCCTTATGAACGAAATTATTCTCTCTGAACGAATGCCTGTTCTGGCCCTTCGGGGGCTGACGGTATTCCCACAGAATACCATGCACTTCGATGTGGGCAGGGAAAAGTCTGTTCGCGCGCTGGACAAAGCCATGTCCACGGATCAGCGGATTTTCCTCCTGACCCAGAGAGATATTCTGGATGATGATCCGGATTTTCCTGACCTCTATTCCGTGGGCACGGTGGCTCATGTGCGTCAGGTGCTGAAAATTCCCGGAGACTCCGTGAGAGTGCTTGTTTATGGCGAGTACCGTGCCAAGGTGACGGACGTGATTCAGTCCTCGCCCTACCTCTGCGCCAGAGTGGAATCTCTGCAGGATTTGGAATATTCCACAGGGGCGGCTCGCCTGGAGGCTCTGAAGCGGCAGGCCGCTCAGTTGTTTGACGAATTTGTGGATCTGTCTCAGCGTCCCGTTCAGGACATTCTGCTGAAGATCATGGCTGCCAGCGAGCCGGGGGTGATTGCCGACCTGATGGCGCAGGTTTCCACCTTTGGATACGCCGATAAAATGCGGGTGCTGGAGCAGCTCCATCCCGTTCGCCGTCTGGAGATCACCATTAAACTCCTTGCCAGAGAGCTGGAGGTGCTGCGGCTGGAAAACCAGCTTCAGGACAAGACCCAGCAGAATATCGACAAGGGACAGCGGGACTATTATCTCCGGGAACAGATGAAGGTCATTCGCAGCGAGCTGGGGGAAAGTGATGAAGAGGCGGAGCTGGAGGAATACCGGCAGAAATTCGCCAGACTGAAGCTGCCCAGGGAGACGGAAGAGAAGTTTGAGAAGGAAATTCAACGCCTTGCCAAGCAGCCCTTCGGCTCCTCCGAGGCTTCCGTGATCCGGAATTATCTGGACTGTGCGCTGGAATTGCCGTGGAACAAACGCACGAAGGAGCGGGTGGACGTGGCTGCCGCCCGAAAGATTCTGGACGAGGATCATTTTGGCCTGGACAAGGTCAAGGAGCGTATCCTTGAAATTCTGGCGGTCAAGCAGCTTGCACCGGAAATGCCGGGACAGATCATCTGTCTGGTAGGCCCTCCGGGTGTGGGCAAGACCTCCATTGCCACCAGCATTGCCCGGGCGCTGAATCGGAAGCTGGCCAGAATTTCTCTGGGCGGGATTCACGATGAGGCGGAAATCCGTGGACACCGGAAAACCTATATCGGCGCCATGCCCGGACGGATTCTGGACGCTCTTCGTCAGGCAGGCTCCATGAATCCTCTCCTCCTGCTGGACGAAATCGACAAGCTGGGCAGCGACTACCGGGGAGACCCCTCCGCGGCGCTGCTGGAGGTTTTGGATGGGGAGCAGAACAGCACCTTCCGGGATAATTATCTGGAAGTGCCTGTGGATCTCAGCGAGTGTATGTTTATCACCACCGCCAATACCACGGATACCATTCCCCGGCCTCTGCTGGATCGGATGGAGGTCATTGAGCTCGGCTCCTATACGGACGAGGAAAAACTGATGATCGCAAAGAATTACCTCCTGCCCAAGCAGTTGAAGAAGCACGGCATGAAGAAAACCCAGGTTCGTGTATCCGATGACGCCATTCGGGAGATGATTCATTGCTATACCAGAGAATCCGGCGTGAGAAATCTGGAGCGGCAGTTTGCAAACCTGTGCAGAAAAGCCGCCATGCGCTTCGTCTCTGAGCCTGAAACCAAGCGGATTGCCGTTACCGGCAAGAATCTGGAAGACCTGCTGGGCCCCAGAAAGATCGTCCCGGAAAAGCTGGCTTCCAGCGATACGGTGGGTCTGGTTACCGGCCTTGCATGGACTTCCGTGGGAGGCGAGACGCTGGAGGTGGAATGTAACGTGGTAGAGGGCAGCGGCAAGCTGAACCTGACCGGCAATCTGGGGGACGTGATGAAGGAATCCGTTCAGGCCGCCATGAGCTATATCCGTTCCCGGGCGGAGCGGCTGAATATCCCGGCTGATTTCTATAAAACCAAGGATATTCATGTCCATTTCCCCGAGGGCGCAGTGCCCAAGGACGGCCCCTCTGCGGGTATTACCGTCTGTACCGCCATGGTTTCGGCCCTCACCGGCGCCCCTGTCCGTCGGGATATCGCCATGACCGGCGAGATCTCCATCCGGGGCCGGGTTCTTCCCATCGGCGGTCTGAAGGAAAAGACCATGGCCGCCCTGCGCCATGGGGTCAAGACGGTGATCATCCCCAAGGATAACGAAAAGGATCTGGAGGAGATCGACCAGACGGTGCGAAAGGCTCTGACCTTCCTCGTGGTTGACCATGTGGATGCGGTCATTGACGCGGCGCTGGTATTTCCCGTTGCGGAGCCTGAAAATATGAAAACAAAGAGTACAAAAACGGCGATGCCGGTTCCTCATGACCAGCCAAAGCCGAAGACGGGGATTCGCCAATGAACTTACAGAAGGTTGAATTTGTAAAATCCGCTGCCCGGCCTAACGACTTTCTTCGGGACGGCCTGCCGCAGATCGCCTTCTCCGGCAAGTCCAACGTGGGAAAGTCCTCGGTGCTGAACTGCGTCCTTCAACGGAAAAATTTTGCCAGAGTGGGACAGAAGCCGGGAAAAACCATCCATATCAACTTTTTCCGGGTGGACGGAAAGGCGCATTTTGTGGATTTGCCGGGTTACGGCTATGCACAGGTGGCGGCCTCCGAGAAGGAACGCTGGGGCAGACTGATGGAGTCCTATTTTGCGGAGCCGGAGATGATTGCCCTGGGCGTGATGATCGTGGATGCCCGTCATGCCCCCACAAAGCTGGACTGTGTGATGGCAGACCTGTTCAAAAGCACCGGCCGCCCCTTTGTGGTGGTTGCCAATAAGCTGGACAAGCTGAAAAAAAGCGAGGTTGCCCCGAATATGCAGCGAATCCGGGAGGATCTGAAGCTGGAGGAGACGGTGAAACTGATTCCCTTCTCTGCGGAAAAGGGTACCGGCAGGGGAGAGCTTGTGGCAGAGATCCTCCACGCTGTGGAATAGAAAGGACGTGGTTCGTTTGAACCACGTCCTATTTACGCTTGGGAACACCCGCCAGGCAGAAGGGAAGCTCCAGATTGTTTTCCTCTAAAAGCTCCCTGTCCCGGAGAATTTGATCGGCGGGGCCGTCGGCAATGATTTCGCCCTTCCCCAGCAGCAGTACCCGGTCACAGGTTTCCAAAACTAGATCCAGATCGTGGGTCGCAATCAGCTTGGTCACAGGCATCTGGTTCAGCGTGTTGATTAACCGGCGGCGATTTTTGGGGTCTAAAGCCGTGGACGGCTCGTCCATCAGCATGGCCTTCGGCTCCATGGCCAAAATGGTTCCGATGGCGGCCATCCGCTTTTCTCCGCCGGAAAGCCGGTGGTTGTGGCGGTGAAGCAAATGCTCCATGGAAAAGCTTTTCAGAATCGCTTCCGCTCTTTTCTCCGCTTCCTCCCGGGAAACGCCGTAATTCATCGGCCCGAAGATCATGTCCTCCATCACCGTGGGCATGAACATCTGATTATCGGAATCCTGAAGCACATAGCCCACAGACCGGCGGATGGCGGAAAGGGTATTCTTCCCCAGGGCAGTTCCGTCTATGGTAATGGTTCCCTCACAGGAAATCAGACCCAGAGCCGCTTTCATCAGGGTGGACTTTCCTGCGCCGTTGGCACCGATCAGTCCAACCTGCTCCCCTTCCTGAATGAGAAAGCTGACATTCTGAAGCACGGGGAGATCCCCATAGGAAAATGAAACCTGATCAAATTGTATCATGCGTACCTCCTTATGTCAGCAGTCCGCCCAGAAGGGCGGGAATATTCAGCAACCGTCCTGCCAATAACACGGAAACCCAGAGCAACGTATAAATCCAGGAATATTTTGAGGGAGTTCTGCCCTGTGCATAATAAAACTCCCCATGAAAGCCCCGCAGCTCCATGCTCTCATATAAAGCGGCAGCCCGATCCATGGAGCGGAGCAATAATTGCCCTAAAAAGGATCCCCAGGCAGATATATGGATTCCTTTCTGCCCCGGCGCCCGGAGATGGTAGGCCTCCGTCATAATAGCGACCTCTTCCAGCAGGACAGAGATATAACGGTAGGTCAGAAGCAGAAGGGAGGTAAGGATTTTTGGGGAATGGATTTTGCGAAGAGCGGCGCAGATGGATTCGATGGGGGTCGTTGCGATCAGCAGGAAGGAAGCCATGAGACTGAAAATGCCCTTCATCATCAGGGTAAGCATGGAGATTACGCCGCCGCTGATGGAAAGATTTCCCACCGTCATGAGGATTTCCCGATCAAAAAGCGGATTCAGTAAACCCACGGCGCAGACGAAGGGCATCACGAGCCGCAGCTTGTGAAAACAGGTGCGAATGGGAATCAATGCAAGCTGGAACCCGATCATCGGGTAGAGAACCATGAAAAGAAGGCCGAAAATGTCATATTTGGAAAAGGAAACGGTAATTACGATATATGCTACAGTCAAAAAGAGCTTTGCCCCGGCGCTGAGCCGATGAACAAAGGAATCCTGAGACGCAAGCTCGTCTATGGCCTGCAATTCCAGGCAGGCTTTTTCCGCTTGATTCATTTCGCACCTCCTTTTTCAAATCATACAGCAAGGGCGGCAAACTCTCTGATGGAGTTTGCCGCTGATTATCATGTTTTTGCAGTTTTTCTTTTGCGGTAGAATCCCCCGGCAAAGCACACGCCCAAGGCGATCAGCCCAACCATTGCGGAACCTATCAGCCCGGAAACTGTGGTACCCGCCGGGTTTTCGCCATCATTTGCGAAGGCGTAGTCCGGCAGAAAGGCGGTTTTTTCCTGAACAGAGGCGGCTGCGTCTGCCACTGCGCTTGTGTTTCCATAGTCCTCTTCATCCAGCCCCATGTTGGCGCTGTAGCCGCCTTCCTCGTTTCCGAAGAGGGACCATTCCAGACCGTCGGGATTCCCGCTGGCAAACAGGGACAAGCCGCCGGCAATCAGGGCGACTGCCACAGAGATAACAATCAATGTGGTTTTCAGGGACAGCTTGCTTCCGGAAGTTGTCCGTTCCACGCCGTGAAGCAGCTCGGGACGGCTTTCGTGGATAAAAAGGAGCACCGCAGAGGTGATCAGACCTTCCACAAGACCGATGGCCAAATGAATGGGCTGCATCAGCGCAACAAAGGCTCCGAAGGGCAAATCCGTGATGCTGGAGGCGGAGGTTTCCAAAACCACGGAGAAGGCGCCCAATTGCAGGGTCAATACGCAGCCAAGGACTGAGGCGACAATGATTTTCCCACGGTTTGCCTTCCATTTACTCCTCATAATTGGACGATAGATCAGGAAATAGCCCAGGAAGCAGCCGTAGAAGGCCATGTTCCAGATGTTTGCGCCCAAGGCCATCAGGCCGCCGTCGGCAAAGAACAGACATTGAATTGCCAGAATTACGATCATGGACAGGAACCCGGCGAAGGGGCCCAAAACAGAGGACAGCAGCAGACCGCCGCAGAGATGACCGGAAGAGCCGGTGCCGGGAATGGTGTAGTTGATCATCTGACCGGCGAAGACCAGAGCGGACATGATCGCCATGGTGGGCAGACGTTTTGTGTTGGCGTTGGGATTCAGACGATCCTCTTTTTTCAGCTTGTAAATGCTGATTCCGGCCATGGTTGCGGAGGCCACATACATGGTTCCGGCAACGGCGGGAGACAGCAGAGCATCGGCCATATGCATGTTCATTCCCTCTTTCTTTTTGCTTATGGCTTCATTATAGTGGGCGAAAGAGCCGGGCGCAAGCCCCTGGGGGGGTTGTTTTTTTGATGAATCACGAAAAAAACAGGCCGACCGGAGTCGGCCTGTTTTTGTCATAGAATTTTACCCCAGGTAGGCGGCGGCGTAATCGCCGTAGGCCAGGATGGCGTTGGCAAGATTCAGCTTTGCCTG
>JAEDOJ010000054.1 GCA_016302015.1 Oscillospiraceae bacterium
CTGGACACCGTGGGTATGCTGGAGAACTGCACCTTCCGCTTCTCCCAGTGGGACCCCGAGAACCCCAAGAACAAGTACGAGGGCACCAGAGAGCAGTGGGAGACCGCACAGACGGTGATGAAGCAGATTCTGGACGACCTGAACGTGGACTACACGGTGGGCATTGACGAAGCCGCCTTCTACGGCCCCAAGCTGGACATTCAGTATAAGAATGTGTTCGGCAAGGAGGACACCATTGTCACCATCCAGATCGATATGCTGCTGGCGGAGCGCTTCGGCATGGAATACACCGACGTGGACGGCTCCAAGACCCGGCCCTATATCATCCACCGTACCTCTCTGGGCTGCTATGAGCGGACGCTGGCCTACCTCATCGAGCGGTTTGCCGGAGCCCTGCCTCTGTGGATGATGCCCACTCAGGTTCGCATCCTGCCCATCACCGACCGTGCCCATGGGTACGCAAAGGAGCTGGAAGCAAAGCTGGCTCAGGCCGGCATCCGTGTGGAGACGGATCTGAGAAGCGAAAAGCTGGGCTATAAGATCCGGGAGGCGCAGATGCAGAAGATTCCCTATATGCTGGTCATCGGCGACCGGGATATGGAGAACAACACCGTCTCCGTCCGCACCCGTGGGGGCGTGGATCTGGGCGCCATGTCCATGGAGGACTTCATGGCGAAGTGCCTGATGGAAATCGCAACCAAGAACAGAGAATTTTAATTATTAATACCAAAACCCCGTTGTCGAATTCAACCGACAACGGGGTTTCTTCTGAAAATATTTCTTCTGTATGGGAAATAACCGTAAAATCGACCTTTTTCCCGGAGAAAAATCAGCGGAATCTTGCAGGAACGGCGGAAGAGGCGCAGCTCGCGATAAATATTAGCTTGCAAAACTACGATAATATGTTATACTTAAAATAGTAAGCTGATCAACCGGAAAAGGAACAGGAGGTTAAGTTTTGAAAATGAAACGCTATTTTGTACTTCCCCTGCTTGCGCTGGCGCTCCTGCTGGCTGCCTGCAATGGACAAACCAACTCTTCGAGAGGCTCGGAGTATGCCTCGCTCTCCTCCGACTACATCGATTTTGACTTTAAAGACGATGCCGGGGATACGCTGCGTTCAGACGAGTCGGGGCTGAGCGGCACTCTGGCAAAGGCCGAATCCCTCAACTTCACCACCGGCGATCCCGCCGGCCTGTCGGTGGATCTGCGGTTCTGTGACGAATATGAATACACCAATCTCAGCGGCGGCGAGATCTACGTAGGCTTCCTTACCTCAGAGGGCTGTGCCAGCGTCTATGGGTCCGGGATTCAGCGTGTTGTTTTTCACCGGGATCTGCGGCGGCTGGAGGTCTTCGGCGGGGATATGAACTATAAAGTATTCCTCACAACGGACGAGGCAGACGAGATTCGCTGCTGCCTGTCCGGCACGGCCGCTCAGGACTTCACGGTGGCCGTGGAGGATGGAGCCATCGTGACCACCGGCCTGACCGGCACGCAAAGCTACGGCTTTTGCACGTTGAACAGACCCAATCCCGTTATGACCGAGGCTGACTTCCCTCTGACGCTGGTCATCCCGGAGCTCGGCGACATCAAAGCCAATTAACCGGGCTTATCCCTGACGGCAGGAAGCCCCCGTTTTCATCAAGAGAAAACGGGGGGCTTCTTGTTTTTATCTCAAATGTATGGTATCATATACAAAAATCCATCTTTTTCGAAAGGGAAAGGAGAAACTATGCAGGATTATGTAAACTACTCTGTGGACAGGGCGGTGGAGCTTCTGGCCATTGACAGCCCCACAGGCTACACCCGTCAGGCGGAGGATTATGTGGTAAAGACGTTTTCCGAGCTGGGCTATGCCGTGACCCGCACCGCCAAGGGGGGCATTCTGGTGGACCTCGGAGGGGAAAACGTCGAGGACGGCCTGCTGCTGGAGGCCCATGCGGACACCCTGGGCGCCATGGTTGCGGAGATCAAGGGAAACGGCCGGCTCCGGGTGGTGAACCTCAACGGTCTGAGAGCCAACGCCGTGGAAACGGAGCTGTGCCGTGTGGTGACGAAATTTGACGGAATTTACGAGGGCAACCTCCAGCTTTGCAATGCCTCCCTCCATGTGAACAAGGACTTCGGCACCACGGAGCGAAGCTGGGAGAATATGGAGGTCTTGCTGGATGAGGTGGTGGATTCAGCGGAGGATGTGAAGAAGCTGGGAATCTCCGTGGGAGATTTCGTCTGCTTCGCGCCGAGAACCACCGTGACAGCCTCCGGCTATATCAAGAGCCGTTTTCTGGACGATAAGCTGTCCGTGGGCATTCTCATGGGTCTGGCAAAGTATTTGAAGGATCACAATATCACCCCTGCCCGGCGGGTCTACGCCCATATCACGGTTTACGAGGAGGTTGGCCATGGAGGCGCGGCCTCTGTCCCCGCCGGAGTGACGGAAGCCATCTCCGTGGACATGGGGTGCGTAGGCGACGGCCTGCAGTGTACGGAGCGGCAGGTTTCCATCTGCGCCAAGGACAGCGGCGGCCCCTACTCCTATGATGTGGTGTGCGGGCTGATTGCCGCCGCCAAGAGGGAAAACGCCGATTACGCCGTGGATATCTACCCCTATTACGGGTCTGACGTGGAGGCCACCCTGTCCGCGGGTCATGACCTTCGTCACGGCCTCATCGGCCCCGGGGTCTATGCCTCCCACGGCTACGAGAGAAGCCATAAGGACGGGGTTCTGAACACCCTGAAGGTATTGAAGGGGTACCTGAGCCTATGAAGCGAAAGTATTGGCTGACCGCCCTGATTCTGGCGGCGGCAGGGGGAATGTATGCCTTTGTATTCCGTGCCTACCGGTTTTCCGGCTGGTGCATGATCGGTCTGGGGGCTTTGGTGACAGTCTTTGGTCTGCTGGATCGGTGGAAGGAGCGGCATCCCCGCGGAGTGAAATTTTTCCGCCGCCTGATCTGGACGGGGCTTTCCCTCCTCCTTGTCGCCACCACAGCCACCGGCATCTGGGTGGCCATGGCCTGCGGCGGGGCGGAGAACCCGGAGGCGGAGTATGTGATTGTTCTGGGGGCGGGGGTCAACGGAACCAAGCCCAGCCAATCTCTCCGGGAACGGCTGGAAGCGACAAAGGACTATCTGGAGAAATACCCGGAGGCGATTGCGATTCTCTCCGGCGGCATGGGCCCCAGAGAGCAGATTACGGAAGCCCAGTGTATGTATGACTGGCTGGTTGAAGGGGGAATCTCCCCTGACCGTCTGCGGAAAGAGGAACGGGCCACCACAACGGAGGAGAACCTCCGGTTTTCCCTGGATCTGATCGAGGAGGAAACGGGAACCCGTCCCAAAACCACGGCGGTGGTTTCCAGCGCCTACCATCTTCGCCGGGCGCAGCTTCTGGCGGAGAAAGAGGGACTGGAAATCCTGGGCTGGCCTGCCCCCACCCGAAACCCGGTCTTTTTTGTCAATATGTTCCTCCGGGAGATCTGCGGTGTTTGGTACATCTGGGTATTTGGATAAAGAGTCTGAGCCGCTCCCTTTTTTGGGAGCGGCTCAAACTCTTTATCTGTCGCCGGCGGAGCTTAAGTAGCCGGCGAAGGTGTCGATGCCGTAATACCGGGACATATAATATCTGCTGACCAGAAAGGGATCGTCAGAGGTATTATACTGACCGCCCACCATTTTCAGACCAAACTGAAAATATTCCGGCCCAAGCTCCAGCGTGTGGTTGTTGTACCTGCCGGTGGGATAGCACAGAACATAAGGCTCCTTCCCGGTCAGCCGGGTGAGCACCAGCTTGGATTGCGCCATCTCCCAGGCGGTCTCCTCCGCGTCCAGCGTGTCCATGTCCGCATGGGTGTGGGAGTGGCTCTGAATGGAAACCAGTCCGGAATCGGACAGCTCCCGTATCTGGTCGGCGTTCATCTTATGCTCGTTGCCGATGCAGTCGGTGATGATAAAAATGGTGGCCTTCACCTGATACTTCTGCAGCAGGGGATACAGCTCCAGATAATTGTCGTCATAGCCGTCATCAAAGGTGAGAATCACCGGCTTGTCGTAGTCCTCCAGGTGGGCTAAATCCTCAAACCAGATGGGGTCAAAGTCATGTTCCACCAGATAGGCAAGCTGCTCCTCCATATCCTCCGGGCTGACAAACAGCTCGTCGATGCCCCAGACGTTGTCGCTGACCGCATGGTACATGATCACGGGGACATCCATGCCCTCGGGAATGGGAAACCTTCTGGCAGCGGGAGTATAATAGGTATCTCCCGTCTCTTCGTCCACAAACTCCGGGTAGCCCAGAGCCTCCACCAGGGGAGAAAAGGGGATGTAGACGGCGTCTTCCACGGTGACAACGGCGGCGGGAAGGGTGGTTTCCTTCCCCAGAGCGTTGACGGTCAGACTGCTTTCGGAAAAGTCCACTGTATCCGTGCCGGACATTTTTACCGGGTGGACGCTGTCCAGAGACAGACCCACGGCGGCGGCAAAGTCCTCCGGGGTGACATAGACCTGATCCTCAATGACCCAGCTTGTCAGGCAGACGCCGTTGAGAATCAGCGTCTGCGGATTCGGCCGGATTTCCACAGGGGGTTCCGTTTCCGCCGTGGTCTCAATGACGATCTCCATGGGAGCGGGGGCGGTGGTGGGGGTCTCCGGGGACGGCGTCTCGCCTTCGGCAAAGAAGCGGAGATACCCCGCCGCTCCCAGCAGCAGCGCCAGCAGCAGGGACAGCCCCAGAATCAGCTTCTTCATTTTTCTTCCAGAATCTTGTTCAGCTCCCGCATGAAGCTGTTGATGTCCTTGAACTGACGGTAGACGGAGGCGAAGCGCACATAGGCGACCTCATCCAGCGGCTTCAGCCGCTCCATGACCAGCTCGCCGATATAGTTGCTGTTGACCTCCCGTTCCAGAGAATTCTGGATGATCTGCTCAATCTCGGATACGGTGGCCTCCAGAGTCGCCATGCCCACGGGACGCTTTTCACAGGCACGAACCATGCCCCGGAGAATCTTGCTGCGGTCGAAGGGCTCCCGGCTGTTGTCCTTCTTGACAACCACGATGGGGAGACTTTCTACGGTTTCGTAGGTGGTGAAGCGCTTCTGGCAGGACAGACACTCTCTGCGGCGGCGAATGCTGCTGCCGTCCTCGGAATGCCGGGAATCCACAACCTTGCTCTCTTCATAGCCACAATAGGGACATTTCATAATGCTTGCTCCTTTTTTGCAGAATATACAAGACCATTCTATCAAAGTTCACAGAAAATGTCCATCTTTTTTTCAGGATTTGTGCTGTTCTTCCCAAAGAACCTCCTGCAGGGTGCAGGGGGTGACCGTATTCCGGGCCAGAAGGGCAAGCAGCTCCTTCATCCGGAAACGGGAGGTTGTCACGTTGCTGATGGCGGCGCTTTCCCGTTTTCCCTCCCGGTGCATGATGACCTCCACACCGTAGCCCATGCACCCGTCCAGAGATTCCTGTATCAGGTAATACAGCAGCTCCGCCTCTGTGCCGTTGTCGCAGCGAACGGTTCTTCCTCCGAAAAATTCTTTTGTTACCATGTTTTTCCCTCCTTGCCACCCTATTGAAGCATATTTTCTTCTCCCTTTCCATTGATTTCATTCGCCGGGTTTCGACAGGCCTGCCCTGTGACAGGGGGAAAATTTCGGTTTTTCCGTCATTTTTCCTGTTGCCCTGGGGGAATCCGGCGGGGAATGTTTTCTGCCGGGGTCGAGTTTTGTCGGAAAGTTCTTGAGTCGGGGGGAAGAATTCAGCGGTTAAAACTGTTTGACATTCTTAAAAAAGGTTAGAACCGGAATTTGGCAGAGGACGGAGGTGTTTTCCGTTTTTTTGCAAGGTATCCCTGGAAAGGAGATCGATTGTATGGCAGAGGGTGAGAGAAGCGCTGAACTGCGGCGACGCGGCGGCAGCATATTTCGACAAGTGAGGCGAAATATTCCCCTCAGGTTATTGACAAGCTTGGGGATTTGCAGTATAAAGGGAGTATACGCCCTTCCGGCGAAGGCCGGAGAATCTGCGGCAGGAAAGGGAAGAGACCATGAATCATAAGCCGCTCACCAGAGAAGATTACGAGGAGCCCTGCTGCCCTCTTTCCACACCTTCGGACTCCGTTCCCATCTGTGTGGGACGGATGATCGACAAGCTGGATGAGTACCTGAATAAGAATGACTATGCCGGCGCAGACCGACACCTCCGCTACTGGCGCATGGAGGCGGAGGCCGGGAACGATCTGCGGGGAAAGCTGACGGTGCTGAACGAACAGATGGGTCTGTACCGGAAGATGGGGAAAAAAGAGGAAGGGATGGAGGCAATCCGGGAGGGGCTTGCCCTTGCCGGCCGTCTTGACCTGGAAAATACCGTCACCCTGGGAACCACGCTGGTCAACGCCGCCACAGGACTGAAGTCCTTTGGAGAGGCGGAGGAGGCGCTGAAGCTGTACCAAAAGGCGCAGACCATCTATGAAGCCTTATTGAAGCCCGACGACGGCCGTCTGGGCGGGCTGTACAACAATCAGGCCCTTGCGCTGGCGGAATTGGGCGCCTTCCGGGAGGCGGAGGCGCTGTATCAGAAGGCCATTTCCATTATGGAACAGCAGGAGTACGGAGAATTGGAGGTTGCCATTACCTGGTGCAACCTTGCCGACCTTGCCTCTGAGGAAATGGGTCTGCTGGAGAGCGAAGCCCGGGTTTCGGAATGTCTGGAAACAGCGGAAAAGCTGCTGGATACCCCGTCCCTGCCCCGCAACGGCTATTATGCCTTCGTCTGCGAGAAATGCGCCTCCACCTTTGGGTATTACGGCTATTTCCTGACGGAGCAGAGATTACTGAAGCAAGCGAGGGAAATTTATGAAAGGGCTTGAACTTTCCCGGGGCTATTATGAAGAATACGGGAAACCCATGCTGGAGCGGGATTTCCCGGAGCTGCTGCCCTATCTGGCGGTGGGCTTTACGGGAAGCGGGTCGGAGCACTACGGCTATGACGACGAAACCTCCCGGGATCACGATTTTGAACCGGGGTTCTGCATTTTCCTCCCCGGGGAGGATGTGGTAGACCGGAGGAAGGCGTTTTTGCTGGAGCGTGCCTACGCAAAGCTGCCCAGGGAATATCAGGGGGTCAAGCGCCAGCCTGTTTCCCCGGTGGGCGGCAACCGGAACGGCGTGCTGCGGACGGAGGAATATTATGCCGCCGCGGTGGGCTCTCCCACAGGGGAGCTTTCCCCGGAGGCGTGGCTTCGCATTCCCGATTATGCCCTGGCGGAGGCGGTCAACGGCGAAATCTGGTTCGACGGCTACGGAGAGGTTTCCCGGATTCGTGAAAACCTCAAGGCCATGCCTCAGGACGTAAAGCTCAAGCGTCTTGCCGGGAATCTTCTGGTCATGGCTCAGTCGGGGCAGTATAATTTTCTTCGCTGCCTGAGCCACGGAGAACCGGAGGCGGCGCAGATGGCCTGTATGGAATTTGTCACCGGGACAATGAAGGTGCTGTTCCTGCTGAACGACCGGTATATGCCCTATTACAAGTGGAGCTTCCGGGGTCTGCGGGAGCTGGAGAATATGGAGGAGCTTTCCCGGAAACTTTCCCGGCTGGTTTTGGGAGATTCGGCTGCAACGGAGAAAAAATATGGGATCATTGAGGACATTTCCTCTCAGGTGATCTCGGAGCTTCAGGCAAGAGAGCTTACAAAGGCAATTTGCGGGGATCTGGAAAAACACGCCTATTCTGTCAACGACAGAATCCGGGATCCCCTGATTCGGAATATGCATATTTTAACAGCAATTTAAGGAGGAAAGAAATGAATATTACAAAAGACATTCGGTATGTGGGCGTAAACGATCACCAGGTTGACCTGTTTGAGGGACAGTATGTGGTTCCCAACGGCATGGCTTACAACTCTTATGTGATCCTTGACGAAAAGGTTGCCGTCATGGATACGGTGGACAAAAACTTCACCCATGAATGGCTGGACAATCTTTCCGCCGTGCTGGGGGACAGAAAGCCGGATTATCTGGTGGTTCAGCATATGGAGCCGGATCATTCCGCAAACATCGCTCAGTTTATGAACACCTATCCCCAGGCTGTGGTGGTGTCCTCCGCCAAGGCCTTCACCATGATGAAGAATTTCTTCGGCACGGAGTTTGAAGACCGCCGTGTGGTGGTGGGGGAGGGAAGCACCCTCTGTCTGGGCGAGCATACCCTGACCTTCGTTACCGCACCCATGGTTCACTGGCCTGAGGTCATTGTGACCTACGACAGCAGGGACAAGGTGCTCTTCTCCGCCGACGGCTTCGGCAAGTTCGGCGCTCTGGATGTGGAGGAGGACTGGG
>JAEDOJ010000055.1 GCA_016302015.1 Oscillospiraceae bacterium
GAAAAAGGCGGACAGGAAGAGGAGGAACCCTCCTCCAATGGCAAGGGTGACCAGACTTTCCACCAGAGCCGCTACAAATTCCGCCTTGTGAGAGGGACGGTTATTTTGGGGAATAACCACCTCCTCCGGCAGATAAGGTACTAAATCAATACGGTTCATATATTTTTCTCCCTTCATAATTTATTGTAAGCCCATTCTATCAAAATTACAGACCAATAAATCGGACTGGAGGATCGTTTTATGAAAGAATTTGAATATCCGTCCAAGGACGGCGGGATGATTCACGCCTACCGCTGGGAGCCGGAGGGCAAGCCCATCGCCATGGTGCAGCTGGTTCACGGCATTGCCGAGCATATGCTTCGCTACGAGGACTTTGCCAGATTTTTGACTTCCAAAGGTCTTTTGGTCATCGCCGAGGATCACATGGGTCACGGCAAGTCCCACGGCACCGCTGCGCCTCTGTATTTTGAGGGCGGGTGGACGGCCGCCGCCGACGACACCTATGCTCTGCTGGAGCTGACGAAAAAAGAATATCCCCAGCTTCCCTGTTTGATCTTCGGCCACAGCATGGGCTCCTTTTTGACCAGAACCCTCCTGTTCCGTCACCCGGAAGCAAACTGGAGCGGGGCGGTGATCTGTGGCACGGGCTGGCAGCCCTCCCTTGTGCTGACAGCAGGCCGAGCCGTTTGCGCCATGGAATACCGCCGTTTGGGAGCGACAGGTCACAGCAATTTGCTGAAAAATCTGATGTTTGGGGCATACAATAAGAAATTCAAGCCCACCAGAACCCCCAACGACTGGATCTGCGCCAACACAGAAGTGGTGGATCGCTACACCGCCGATCCGCTCTGCGGCGCAGACGCCACCGTAGGTCTGTGCCGGGATATGCTGCAAGGCATTGCCATGATTCAAAAGAAGGAAAATCTGGCCGCCATGCCCAAGAATCTGCCCGTCTTCTTTATCGCAGGCAAAAAAGACCCGGTTGGAAACATGGGCAAGGGCGTGGAGCGAGCCTTCCGGGCCTTCCAAAAGGCCGGAATGTCCCACGCCTCCATGAAATTATATGAGGGTCGTCATGAAATTTTGAATGAGAAGAACCACAGGGAAGTTTACGAAGATGTGTGGGAATTTTTTAGAAATTGTCTCTAATTTATTTCTAAATTGTTATTTTTTTCCAGCTTGAAATGTGACTTGTCTGCTTCGCTTGACAAAATTATTCCTGTCTGTTACCATAGGTACCACAAAAATCGACAGGAGTGAAGTTATGCGACGAATCCTACTCAGCCTGACGCTGATTCTCTGTCTGCTGCCCGGTCTGATCCTTCCCGCCTTTGCGGAGGAGGCGACGTTGGAAACCGACTACCCCTCAGACTGGCCGGAGCTTACACCGCTGAAGATCAGCGAGGACTGTGTTGAATTTATCAAGAAGAACGAGGGCTTTGCGGAATATCCCCTGTGGGACTACGGTCAGTACAGCGTTGGCTACGGCTCCCTCTACGACAAAGATAAGAATCCCATTCCCCTTTCCTCCCCCATCACCCGGACGGAGGCAGATTACCTTCTGCGGTATTATCTGGCCACCTTCGAGGAGCAGGTGGACAAGCTGCTGGAGAAGTCCACCGTGGAGCATACCCAGTCTCAGTACGACGCCATCATCAGCCTGACCTATAATTTAGGCCCCCAGTGGATGTCCCCGGAGTATAAAATATATCAGTACATACTCTACGGCGGCTTCACGGAAATGGATTTTGTCAATACCATAGGCAGCTGGTGCAATGCCGGCGGCGGCGTGCTCATCGGCCTGTGCAACCGTCGGATGGAAGAAGCAGATATGTATCTCAACGGGGACTACGCTCTGAAGAACGCAGCCTACCGCTGTCTGATCTTCAACGCCTCTCCGGGAAAATCCAACGATACCGTGGAATACTACAAAGCCGGAGAGCCTCTTGGCCGCCTGCCCGGCGCCACCCGGGAGGGCTATCATCTGGAGGGCTGGTATACAAGAGCCAGCGGCGGCGACCGGTATACGGTGGACACCATCGCTCCCCAGGACATCAACGAGAGAGTGCGTATGGCCTATGCCCATTGGGCGGAGGGCGATCCCGATCCGGATGATCGGCCTGAGATTCCCGGACTTCAATTTTCAGATGTTTCTGAGGGTTCCTGGTACTATCCCTGGATCACGGCAGCGGTGGAGCAGAACCTCTTCAGCGGCGTCAGCAACACCGAATTTGAGCCGGAGGGCACCATGACCCGGGCCATGCTGGTGACGGTTCTCTACCGGGCAGCAGGCTCCCCCGACATTTCGGTTCTCCTGCCCTTTACGGACGTTCCCAGCGGGCAGTGGTATTCCGTTCCAGTCCAGTGGGCATACACCGTAGGCGTGGTCAACGGGATGTCGGAGACGGAATTCGGCACAGACCTTCCCATCACCAGAGAGCAGCTTGCAACCATGCTCTATCGGTTTGCAGAGTATCAGGAGGAGGACACCTCCGGCCGGGCTGCCCTGACCGGCTTCACGGATGAGGGAGAGGTCAGCGAGTTTGCGGTGGAGGCGCTGCAGTGGGCGGTTTCTGAAGGGATTGTCAACGGCGACGCTGGCTTCCTCCTGCCCCTGACCAGCGCCACCCGGGCGGAATGTGCCAAAATGATCGTTGCGTACATGAAATAATTTAAAAACGCCTTGGCGAATTTTCCGTCAAGGCGTTTTCAGTCCGCTTTATGGGACTGTATTTGTGATAGAATCAGCGCAGAAAACAGGAAAGGAACTGTGAGCTATGCGCTGGAATATCGTATCTGTCAGAGGACATTATGAGGTTTATGCTGCGGACGGGAGTTTTCTCTTCTCCGCGGATACCAAGGCTGAGATTGCGGAGGAATTGGAAGATTGGCAGGAAGAACTTATCGCCTGACCGTAAGCTATGACGGCACCAGATATCGTGGCTGGCAGCGGCTGCCGGACACGCCCCTGACCATACAGGGAAAAATCGAAGGAGCATTGACGGAAATTTTCGGTCAGCCCATTGAAATCAGCGGCAGCGGCCGAACCGATGCCGGGGTACACGCTCTGGGGCAGGTTGCCTCCTTTCAGGCGCCTCAAAAGCCGGTGGATTCTGTTTTGTCCCAGCTTCGCCAGCGTCTGCCGGAGGATATCGGCGCCGTGGCTCTGGACTACGCCGGGGACCGCTTTCACGCCCGGCTCAGCGCCACAAGGAAGACCTATGCCTACCGAATCTGGAACAGTTCCTCCCCGGATGTGTTCGGACGGCGGTTTCGGGTAGCACTGCCTCAGAAATTGGATCGTCCTGCCATGGAGGAAGCCATGAAATTCTTGGAGGGTACCCACGATTTTCTTGCCTTCTGCTCCAACAAACATTTCAAAAAATCCTCCCTTCGTACTTTATATTCCATGGAATTGAAGCAAAACGGAGACGAGCTGTGTTTTTTCATAACCGCCGACGGTTTTCTCTACAACATGGCAAGAATTTTGGTAGGAACAGTTCTGGAGGCGGGGCTTGGGAAGCGCAGACCGGACAGCATTCCCGAACTATTTGAAAGCCGCTGCCGGGAAAACGCCGGAGAAACCGCTCCGGCCAAGGGCTTGTGTCTCATGGAGGTATTTTATTCATGAATATTCAGATTTTTGGAAAATCCAAGTGTTTTGACACGAAAAAAGCGGAACGATTCTTCAAGGAACGGCGGATCAAGGTGCAGAATATTGATTTGGTGCGCTATGGGATGTCCGGGAAGGAATTTGACAGCGTGCTTCGAGCCGTAGGCGGGGTGGACAAGCTGGTAGATTGGGAGAAAAGTTCTCCGGAGATCGACCTGATGCGTTATATGGATAGCACGAGGGACAAGGAGGACAAGCTCTTCGATTATCCTGAACTGATGAAAACCCCCATTGTCCGCAACGGAAAAAAGGCCACCGTAGGGTATTGCCCGGAGATTTGGGAAACATGGATCAAAGAAGGTTAAAAATTCAACTTCCGGCGGCGGTATCCGCCCTGCTAAACCGGCTGAAGCAAGCCGGTTTTTCTGCCTATGCGGTGGGCGGCTGCGTCCGTGACAGTCTTTTGGGGAAGGAGCCTCAGGATTGGGACATCTGCACCTCTGCCCGTCCGGAGGAAACCCAAGCCTGTTTTGCTTCGGAGCGCACCCTCCTGACCGGAGCAAAATACGGCACGGTCACGGTAATTTATGAAAATTTCCCCTATGAAATCACCACCTTCCGTGCCGAGGGCGGGTATTTCGATCAGCGTCATCCTGACCGGGTGCGCTTTCTGACCTCGCTGGAGGAAGACCTGTCCCGGCGGGATTTCACGGTCAACGCCATGGCTGCGGATCAGGACGGCTGGGTTACCGACTGCTTTGGCGGTGTGGAGGATCTGGAAAACAAGCTGATCCGCTGTGTGGGCCGACCGGAGGAACGGTTTCAGGAAGACCCTCTGCGGATAATCCGGGGCTTGCGCTTTGCCGCCAGGCTGGGCTTTTCCATAGAGAAACACACCGCCGCCGCCATTCATCAAGGAAAGGACAGCCTGAAAACCGTGGCGGCGGAGCGTCTGAGGAAGGAATTGACCGGCCTGCTGTGCGGAAAGGCCGCCTCTGAAATTTTGCGGGCATTTTCCGACGTTCTCTGCGTCCTCATCCCGGAATTTCAAGCCGCCATCGGCTTCAAGCAGTACAATTTCCACCATGAAAAGGATGTCTGGGAGCATACGCTGGGGGTGGTGGAAGCCATCGAAGCCGACGAGATTTTGCGGTTGGCGGCTCTGTTCCACGACATTGGGAAGCCCTCCGTATTTTCCATGGACAAATGTCTGATCGGGCATTTTTACGGTCACGCCCTTGTCAGCGCCGCCATGTGCGAAAAAATTCTGCGCCGCCTGCGTTTTGATCACGAGACCTTGCAGGAGGTGGTGCTTTTGGTGCGAACCCACGGCTTCTGTCTGGAAGTTGGAAACGAAAAACAGCTTCGCAGGCTGGTCTCCCGGTACGGCGAGGCCACCGTTCGCAGGCTGATCTCCCTCCGCAGAGCCGATGCCATCGGTCAGCGAGCCTCCCAAAGGCAGTGGGCAGATCGGAAGGCCGCCCTCTGCCGCTCCATGCTGGAAAAACTCCTTGGGGAAGACGCCTGTCTCTCCCTTCGCCAACTGGCAGTGAATGGAAAAGACCTGATGGCGCTGGGGATTCCTCAAGGCCCTGAGATTGGCGTTCTCCTCCAACGGCTTCTGGACGGAGTGGTTGAGGGCGCCATCCAAAACCAGCGGGAGGAACTTATACAATATGCACAATTATTCTACTCCAAGCAGGAATCACATTGACACTTTTTCTTTTGCCTGTTAGAATAAGATATTGGAATGATGTAAAAAGGAGACGATCTCATGAAGAATTTTGTTTTAAAAGGCAACATTGCTTATTCTGAGAACCCCGGCACGATTCGGCTGGTGCCTCAGGGTTATCTGGTCTGTGAAAACGGCCTCTGCGCCGGTGTATTTGAGACTCTGCCGGAGCGGTACGCTTCCCTTCCCCTCACGGATTACGGCGATCAGATGATCATCCCCGGCATGACGGACTTGCATATCCATGCGCCCCAGTTCTCTTTCCGTGGTCTGGGTATGGATATGGAGCTGCTGGACTGGCTGAACACCTATACCTTCCCCGAGGAAGCGAAGTATGCCGGGCTGGAGTACGCCGACCGTGCTTACAGTCAGTTTGCCGACCATCTGCGCCGCAGCGCAACCACCCGTGCCGCAATTTTCGGCACCATTCATGTCCCCGCCACAGAGCTGCTCATGGACAAGATGGAGGCCAGCGGTCTGGTGTCCTATGTGGGTAAAGTCAACATGAATCGAAACAGCCCCGATTACCTCTGCGAGACCAGCGTGGAGGCCGCCATGGCAGACACGGAGCGCTGGATCTGTGAAACCAGAGAAAAATATGCCAACACCCTGCCCATTCTGACTCCCCGCTTCATTCCCTCCTGTACGGACGAATTGATGCGGGGCCTGCGGACGCTGGTGGAAAAATATCACCTGCCCGTCCAGAGCCACCTGTCTGAAAACTTTGGGGAAATCGCGTGGGTGCAGGAGCTTTGCCCGGAATCCCGGTTCTACGGCGACGCCTATGACCGTTTCGGCCTTTTTGGCGGCGACCACCCCTGCATTATGGCGCACTGCGTCCACAGCGGCGACAGCGAGATGGAGCTGATTCGGAAGAACGGGGTCTATGTGGCCCACTCTCCCCTGTCCAATTCCAATCTGTCCTCCGGCGTCGCCCCCATTTCCAAATATTTGGACGAAGGTCTGAAGGTAGGTCTGGCGTCTGACGTTGCCGGTGGTGAAAGCGAAAATCTGTTCTATTCCATCGCCGCTGCGATCCGGGCTTCCAAGCTTCGCTGGAGACTGCTGGATCAGGAGGTCAAGCCCCTGAGCGTGGATCAGGCCTTCTACATCGCTACCCTTGGGGGCGGCAGCTTCTTTGGCAAGGTGGGTTCCTTTGCGTCGGGCTTTGAGTTCGACGCTCTGGTTCTGGATGACACCCGTCTGGATCATCCCCAGGAGCTGACCTTCCGTGCCCGTCTGGAACGCTGCCTCTATCTGGCAGATGACCGTGAGCTGGCGGCCAAATACGTCAGAGGGACAAAGGTGTTTTAACCCAAAGTCAAAGCCCCGGTTTTGCATGAACAAAGCCGGGGCTTTTATCGAGAAAGGAGAATGCAACATGAAACTGCGTTTGATCACCGGCCTTCTGGCGGTTTTCCTGGTGTTTGCAGCGATTCCCGCCGTACAGGCTGCGGGCTTCACCGACATCGGCAATAGCTGGGCGAAGGACTATATTGAAAAAGCTGTTGCGCTGGAGCTTTTCGGCGGCGTCAGCGATACCCAGTTTGAGCCGGATTCCTCCATGACTCGAGGGATGTTTGTCACCGTCCTGGGGCGTCTGGAGGGCGTTGACCGGGAATACTGGTCTTCCAAGGCCATTCCCCAGATTTTCTCCGATGTTTCCCCAGAGCAATACTACGCACCCTACATCGCCTGGGCAGTATGCAACGGCATTGCGGAGGGCACCAGCGGCTCCACCTTTGAACCCACTGCCCCCATCACCCGGGAGCAAATTGCCAAGCTGTTAGCCACCTACCTGCGCCGCATGGGTCACGGAATGATTCCCTCCGATGGAAGCGGTGTCCCCCTTTCCTTTGCAGACGGAGATCAGATTTCCTCCTGGGCGCAAGGCTCTGTGGATTTGCTCCGTTCTTTGGGAATTATGAACGGTCTTCCCGGGGAGAACGGTGAGATTTTGTTCATGCCTCAGAATCAGTTGACCCGGGCAGAGTGCGCCGCTGTTTTCTGCCGTCTTCACGATGCCATGATTCCGGTGCCGAAGAACGCAACAAATCCCACCTCTCTGAAATTAAATCAGAATGGGGTTTTCCTGCTGACAGGTTCTACCTGTCAGTTAATCGCCACGGCCACTCCGGAAGACGCCCCTCTGATCTGGCGATCCTCGGATACCAATGTGGTCACCGTGGATCAGACCGGCCTTGTCACCTGCGTGGGCTTCGGCTCCGCCACCGTCACGGTTTACACCGCCAACGGTCTGTACGCTTCCTGCAATTTTACCTGTAAAGGGGATTTGGCCGGCAGCGAGGAGACAGACCGGGAAAAATGCATCCGCCTGTTTGGAGAAGAAGTCAGCGATCCCAAGCTGTATTACAGCATCGGTCAGGAAAACGGCAATTATATCTTCGACTACGCCGCCGCAGAGGCGGATATGCGAAGCATCACCGTCCGGGTCTGGGATATTGGTTCCAACGGTCAGAAATATACGAAAAATCTCACCTTGAAGGTACATAAAAATCTGGCGTTTACCGTCTCCACGATTTTCGAGGAAATCTATAACGGTCAGGAGAAATTCCCCATTCGCTATGTGGGCGGCTTCAGCAACAGCGGTCGGTCGGAGCACACCATCGGCTCTGCCGTCGACATCAACTTCAACGAGAATTATTACTGCGATCCCGACGGAAACCCGCTGGTGGGCAGTTATTGGAAGCCGGGGGAAGACCCCTATTCCATCCCGCTGGACGGCGAGGTGGCGAAAATCTTCGCCAAATACGGCTTCACCCAGGGCGCCTACTGGCAAAGCGGCTACAGAGATTATATGCACTTCAGCTATTTCGGAACATAACGCAACGGGGGCAGGCTTAAAAGCCTGCCCCCGCAGACTGTCAAAAAAGTCCGGAACCGCCAAAATTGAGATTATTTTTTCAGCAAATTGTCCTATTTGGGTTCTGCGAAAATACAGAAAGATTTCCGA
>JAEDOJ010000056.1 GCA_016302015.1 Oscillospiraceae bacterium
TCTCCCTCCGTCAAAACCTTCGGTTTTGCCACCTCCCTCATCAGAGGGAGGCAGAGCTGCGGCAAAAATGCGAGGCTTCTTCCCCAGAGGGAGGCAGGGGTGCGCCGCAAAGCAAAGACACCTTACAATCCCTCAGTCACGGCGAAAGCCGTGCCAGCTCCCTTTGCACAAGGGAGCCTTTAAACCGGAAGGTTTGCACCAGCCATGGCAGACCGTCTATCTGTATCCCATAGGCAACGGCTCCCCCGGTGATTCGGGGGAGCCGTTTTTATATCATTCAGGGATTGAAAATCGGTGCCAGAATTGCGTCATTATTGTCTGTCGGGTTGCCGTCCCAGTTTAAGCCGGTCAGGCTCGACAGGGGATACATCTGCAGCGGCTCCAGGGGATCATGGCCTCCCACGATTCCTTCATACAGAAGCACACTGTTCAGCTTGCTGTCCTCCATATAGACATGGGTCAGAGATTCATACCCCATTTGCTGATACTGAATCAACAGTCCCCTGTGTCCCGTCCAGCCGCAGAGGACGGTATGCCCGCCTGTAAGGTTCGTGATATAGTATAATCCCATATAAGGATCGAAGGAATAGATATCAATCTCCATATCCGCTTCGCTGGTTCCCTTACAGATGAACAGCTCAGGGATGCCGTCGTTCCCCACATCATATAGCGCGTATTCTGCAGTCATTTCAGAGCCCAGACTATCCTTCAGGCTCTTCAGGGCTTCGCCGTACTCCTTTTTCCAGCCCTTCCCAAAGTCCTCCAGATAGCAGTACAGAATCTTTGCCACCTGACAGCGGGTTGCGTTCTCCTGCGGGGCGATCATGCCGTCGGAACCGTTGATGATTTTTGCGCCGATGGCCCACGCCATGGCGTCTCTGGCATAGCCGCTGACCGAATTTCCGTCGGGATAGTCGGAAAGATTCCCCAAGGCCAGCCCTCCGCCGTTATAGCGGTAGAGAATGGTGACAATCTGCTCTCTGGTGATCTTGTCATCCGGGGCGAAGGAGGTTTTGGATACGCCGTTGACGATATTCTGATCATACGCCCAGGTGACCGCATTGGAATACCACAGGTTGGCGGGCACATCCGTGAAGGGATGGGAAAGACCCTCAACGCTGGGATTGCCGGAGATCCGGTAGAGGATGGTCACCAGCATGGCGCGGGTCAGGGCCCCTTCGGGATCAAACTTATGGCTTCCCACACCATTCATCATGCCGGTGCTCAGGGCGTAGTCCACGTAGGGATGATACCAATAGGTGCGGTGCACATCGGTGAAGTCCGCGCTGGGGCAGGATTCGGGGGTGCTTTGGTTGGGAGGAATGACCTCCTTCATCGTTGCGCCGCAGGTCAAGCAGGTGTAGACATACTCGCCTGGGGTGCTCTCCGTGGAGGGGATGGAGACATAGCCGCCGTCAAAGCTGTGGCCTGTGGCGGGAATGGGCTTAGAGGAAACCATCATGCCGCAGACAGAGCAGATCTCCGATATGGTGCCGGGGACTTCGCACATCGCGTCAACCACATACTCATAGGTGGTGGTGTGGGCACAGCCGGAGGGCAGCGTCCAGTCGGAATAGACCGTCTGGAGGTTATCCACATTGCCCTTGCCGGGATAATAGTCCGAGGCAGAGACCACAATGGGGAAGGCGCAGTAGGTTGACCGTGCCTGAGAAATGGTATAGGCGGTGTCTTCGTCGTAATACCAGCCATAGTAGTCGTAGAGCTTGGGGGACAGATCCCAGGAACCGCCGTACTCCTTCATAAAGGCAATGGAATTGCCCACGTCATAACCCTGACGGATGAAGGACCAGAAGGTCTGCTCCCAGAGATAGTCGTTGGCAAAGGTGACGGCCTGAGAATAGCCGTAGGTCACGCCTACGCCCTTTTTCATCAGGGGCTTTTCCAGACCCTCCGTGGCCATGCCCAGACAGGTCGCCATCCAGACCAGATTGTTGGGTGCGGACTTGGTCATATGGTTGGCAATGACCGTGCCGTCCACATAGTAGAACTGCATGCCGATGCTGTTGACGCCGCCGTAGAAGGCATGGTAATAATTGCCGTAGGTGCCGGTGGCCATGCCCTGATCCTTGGCGGTCAGACCCGCGCCGGTCTGGAGCAGGATGTAGGAGGTGTTGGCTCTGGAGGTGCAGTCCAGAGCATTATAGGGATTGTAATAGTCCGTGTCTCCGTGGGAATCGAAGACCACCACGGCAGAATTCTGCACCGCCTTGGCAATGTTGGAGATGGACGCGTTGCTGCCGGTGTAGAGGGTGTAGGAGCCGCCGGTATAGCCGGCAATTCTGGCGCCTTCCTCCTGATACTGGTCGGTGAAGCTGTCGTCCAGACCGTAGTAGGGCTGGAACACGGCCACATTGGAGGCGGTGGGGCTGTTTTTCGTGGCGAAGGAGACGGTTTCCTCCCGATCAAGGGCAGTATCCGTCCGGGGCGCTTTGGCCTGACGGGTCTGGGCTCTCATTCTGGGGGAATAGCCGCAGACCACGCCCTCGGTGGTTTCCCAGGTGAGGAACGCGCCGTTCCGGTTCAGGGAGTCCTCCACATAGGTGTCCGAGGCCTCCACCGCGGCGGCGACCTTCTCCACAATGGCGGCGTAATCCTGTTCCGTGGCGTCGGCGCCTCGCTTGGCGAGAACCTCTTTGTCCTCAAGGGCGACAATGTCATCCCACACATCCTCGGTGACGGCGTCATAGGCTTCCTGGGGAATGACCTGGTTGGCAGGCTCCTTCTCCGCAAACACAGAGGGCAGGGGAAGGAGGGTCAGAACTAACAGTAATGCGATCAATCGTTTCATTTTGGTTCCTCTCTTTCTTGGGGGGGACTAAAGTTTCAGTTTTGGTCGTAGACGGACGTGGTAGAATATTTCAAGACGGTCAATGAGCATGTCATAAACCACAAAGGAGAGATTTGCCAGCACCAGGCAGGCAAGGAGGAAATACCGTTCCATTTCGGCAAAGTCACCCCGGACGCTGTCCAGCCGGAAGACAAAGAGCATGAGGGAGTAGGCGGACATCACGGCGGCATTGAGAAACACCACCTTGACCGCCCATTTCAGCGTCTTACCGGGCAGACGGCCGATGAGCTTTTTCAGCACAGGGTAATAGCCGAGGAAAACGAAGAGGATTGCGGCCTCCTTATCCGGCGCCAGCAGGAGTCCCAGAATGGAGACGGCCAGATACCAGATCAGACCCCACTTCCAGCCGGTTTCCGAATAGACGGGGATCAGCACCAGCGAGGCCAGCACCGGGCAGGCAATGACGGCAAAGGGAAGGACGCCTCCCAGGAACAGCAGAGCCACCGCCAGCGCCGCCAGTATGCCGCAAAGGGCAACCAGCGAGGCTTTAGATTTTCGTTTCATGGCTTGCACCGCCGGAATTGTTCTTCAGCAGGTCGTATTTGATGTTCCACAGCTTCTTGGACAGGTCCACATAGTAGGTGTGAGGATTGTCGAACCGCTTCACCTCGTCCCACAGGGTGTCCACCTGCTCCCTGCAGTAGTCCCGGATCTCCGTCAGGGTGGGCAGCTTGTAAACCAGCTCGCCGTTCCGGAAAATGGGCACCTGCAGCTCCTTGGCGGTGAAATTATGTACCAGCTTCTGCTTCCAGGTGGCCTCCGGGTCAAATATCAGCAGCTCGCCGCTGTCGTCCACCGCCTCGTCGTGGACGCAGAGGTAGTCGGCAATGGCCTTGCCGGTGTCGTTGCCGTAGAAGCGGTAGAGCTTCTTGAAGTGGGGATTGGTGATCTTGCCCACATTCTCGGAAATCTTGATTTTCGGAAGAATCTCTCCCTCCCCGTTCTCCACAGCCACCAGCTTGTAAACCCCGCCGAACACCGGCTCGCTTCTGGCGGTGATCAGCCGCTCGCCCACGCCGAACATATCGATCTTCGCCCCCTGACGGAGCAAATCCTGAATGATATACTCATCCAGAGAGTTGGACACGGAGATTTCGCACTCCGTCCAGCCCGCCTCGTCCAGCATGACTCTGGCCTTCTGGGTCAGGTACGCCATGTCGCCGGAGTCCAGACGGATGCCGCACTTCTTGATGCCCAGAGGCTTCAGCACCTCATTAAAGGCGCGGATGGCGTTGGGAATGCCGCTCTTCAGAGAGTTGTAGGTGTCCACCAGCAGGGTGGCGTTGGTGGGATACAGCTCGCAGTAGGTCTTGAAGGCCTCATACTCCGTATCGAACATCTGCACCCAGGAATGCGCCATGGTTCCCCCGGCGGGAACCCCGTAGAGCTGGTCGGAAATGGTGCAGGCCGTACCGGCGCACCCGCCGATAAAGGCGGCTCTGGCACCCAGAATCGCACCCTGTGCGCCCTGTGCCCGGCGGGAACCGAATTCCAGAACTCTCCGTCCCTCCGCCGCGCGAACCACACGGTTGGCCTTGGTGGCGATCAGGCTCTGGTGGTTCAGGATCAGGAGAATGTAGGTCTCCACCAGCTGCGCCTGAATGGCAGGCGCCCGAACCGTGAGCATCGGCTCTCTGGGGAAGATGGGCGTGCCCTCCGGGACGGCGAAAATATCGCCGGTGAAGCGAAAGTTTGCCAGATAGGTGAGGAAATCCTCGTTAAACAGCTTGCGCCTGCGCAGGTAGGCGATGTCCTCCTGGGAGAAGTGCAGATCCCTGATGTACTCCACCACCTGTTCCAAACCGGCGGCAATGGCGAAGCCGCCCTGATCGGGAACGTTGCGGAAGAACACATCAAAATAACAGATTCTGTCCTTCATACCGTTGCGGAAATAGCCGTTGCTCATGGTCAGCTCGTAGAAATCGCAGAGCATGGTCATATTGAGCTTATCGTAGGTATTCACGGAAGCACCTCTTTCAATCTTGTTATCTCTATTATATTCCTGTCAAATAGAAAAGGCAACAAGATTTTCATTGACCAACAGAAAAACCTTTGGTATGATAATATTAGGAATCTTTGAACAAATCAGCTTCGACGCTCAACGGATTTATTCAGAGCTTCCTTAGTAATATATGAACAGGAGGAAACAGCATGGAATTGACAGTTGGAAGGAAGGGCACGGCCACGGCTCTGGTGGAAAAAGAGGATACGGCCAGAGAGGTCGGCTCCGGGGATCTGCTGGTTTACGCAACGCCCTGCATGGCGGCGCTGATGGAGGGAGCGGCCTGCGAGGCCATCGCGGCCTGTCTGAAGGAGGGCGAAAGCTCCGTGGGCACCATGCTGAATCTTCAGCACACCTCTGCCACTCCCGTAGGCATGGAGGTTCGGGCGGAGGCGGAGCTTACCGCTGTGGAGGGTCGGAAGCTCACCTTCCAAATCACCGCCTATGACGAAGCCGGAGAAATCGGCAAAGCCACCCATGAACGGGTGATCATCAAGGCGGAGCGTTTTTTGGAAAAGACCTACGACAAGCTATAAGGAGAAGCCAATGGAAACACAACTTCTGGAAACCGGCGAAATCGTCAGCACCCACGGCATTCAGGGGGAAGTAAAAATTCTCCCCTGGGCGGACGGCCCTGACTTTCTGCTGGATTTCGATACCTTTTATCTCAAGGGCAAGCCCTACGAGGTTCTGTCCTCCAGAGTTCACAAAACCTGCGTTCTCGCCAGGCTCAAGGGCGTTGATACCCCGGAGCAGGCGGCCTTGCTTCGGAGACAGGTGGTGTCCATCGACCGCAGTCAGGTCTCCCTGCCTCAGGGGCGGGTCTTCATTGCCGACCTGATCGGCTGCCGGGTTCTGGACGAGGAAGGCCGGGAAATCGGCAAAATTCAGGACGTGCTGACCATGCCCTCCAGCGATGTGTATGTGATTCAGGGAGAGAAACGTTACATGATCCCTGCCGTGAAGGAATTTGTCCGGGAGATCAACGTCCGGGAGGGCTTTGTGAAGGTTCATCTGATTGAAGGAATGGCAATGGAATGAGAATCGATATTTTGACCCTGTTTCCCGATACCGTGGGAGACATGATGAACGAATCCATTCTGGGGCGGGCTCAGGAGCGGGGATATATCCGAATTGAAGCCCACCAGATCCGGGATTACACCACCAACAAGCAGAATCAGGTGGACGACTACCCCTACGGCGGGGGTCGTGGCGCGGTCATGCAGGCAGACCCCCTGTACAACTGCTGGTGCCATGCCTGCGACGAGGCCGGCGGCCCGGTACACACCATTTTTCTGTCTCCCTGCGGCCATGTGTACAAGCAGGAGGACGCCAAACGCCTCTCCAAATATGAAAATCTGATTCTGGTCTGCGGCCACTACGAGGGCATCGACCAGCGGTTTATTGACGAATGCGTGGACGAGGAAATCTCCATCGGAGATTTCGTCCTCACCGGGGGAGAAATCCCCGCCATGGCCATTGCGGACTCCGTCTGCAGGCTGGTGCCCGGCGTCCTCCCCGACCCGGAGTGCTTTCAGGAGGAGAGCCATTGGGACGGTACGCTGGAATATCCTCAGTACAGCCGTCCGGCGGTGTGGCACGGGCGGCAGGTGCCTCCCATCCTGGTCAGCGGCGACCATGCAAGGGTGGCTCGGTGGCGGAGAAAGCAATCCCTCCTCCGCACCCGGGAGCGACGGCCGGATATGTACGAAAAGTTAAACCTGACATCCAGGGAAGACAAAAAAATTCTCAGGGAGATTGCAGACGATGACGAACTTGCAGCAGCTTCAGCAGTGGGTAAGGGAGAGTAAAAACGCCGTATTTTTCGGGGGCGCGGGCGTCTCCACGGAAAGCGGGATTCCGGATTTTCGCAGTGTGGACGGGTTGTACCACCAGAAATTCGACTATCCCCCGGAAACCATCATCTCTCACAGCTTCTATGAGCGCAAACCGGAGTATTTTTTCCGATTTTACCGGGAAAAGATGCTGCCTCTGGGCTTTGAGCCCAACGTGACCCACAAAACGCTGGCACGGCTGGAGGCGGAAGGCCATCTGGCGGCGGTGGTCACCCAGAATATTGACGGCCTGCACCAGAAGGCGGGCAGCAAACGGGTCTATGAGCTCCACGGCAGCGTTCTGCGGAACTACTGCGTAAAATGCCATAAATTTTATCCGGCGGAAATCGTCAAAAACGCCAGGGGCGTGCCTCTGTGCGACTGCGGCGGCGTGATCAAGCCCGACGTGGTGCTCTACGAGGAGTCCCTGGACACCAAGACCATGGAAGCCGCCGCCAGAGCCATCGCCAAAGCGGATTTGCTCATCGTTGGCGGCACCAGTCTGACGGTCTATCCCGCGGCGGGGATGATCAACTATTATCGGGGCAACCGGCTGGTGCTGATCAACCGGGACGAAACCCCCTACGATTCCTATGCCAATTTGGTATTCCACCAATCCTTAGGGGAAATTTTCTCCCAACTGTGAGGCTGCCATGGACGTTCCAATGAAGATCATCGCCACCATCCGCAGTGATTTTCCCACGAAATTCGGCGTTCCCCGCCAGAGCGGACTGGTGGAGGAGTTGAAGGCCACCATTGTGTTTGAGCCGGAGTATCGGAAGCCGGAGGCGCTGCGGGGGCTGGAGGGCTTTTCCCATCTCTGGCTGATTTGGGAATTTTCTCAGGCAGTCCGGTCGGAGTGGTCGCCTACGGTGCGGCCTCCCCGGCTGGGAGGCAACGCCCGGATGGGCGTTTTTGCCACCCGCTCCCCCTTCCGTCCCAATCCCATCGGCCTTTCCTGCGTGAAGCTGGAAGGGCTTCGGCAGGACGGAGCTTTGGGGACGGTTTTGGAGGTCTCCGGCGCCGACCTCATGGACGGCACGCCGATTTTCGACATCAAGCCCTATATTCCCTACGCAGACGCCCACCCGGAGGCGGCGGGAGGCTTTGCCCAAAACCGGCCTGAGGCGGGACTGAGGGTGGACTTCCCGGAGGAGCTGCTGAAAGCGGTTCCCCCTGACCGTCAAAAGGCCCTGATCGGGGTTCTGGCCCAGGACCCGAGACCCCATTATCAGGCGGATCCCCACCGGGTTTACGGTATGTCCTTCGCCGGACTGAACATCCGCTTCACCGTCAGCGGGGACATCCTGAAGGTTCAGGCTGTGGAAAAAGAGTAGGGCGGCGAACCTCCGCCCGAAAATGGATCGTAAAAGGTCGTTGCCTCCTGCCTCCCTCTGACGAAGAGGCTGCGATTTTGCACCGTCCCCCTGCCTCCCTCTGACGAGGGAGGTGGCAAAACCGAAGGTTTTGACGGAGGGAGAGACACGAAACGTACCTTTTTAACGTAAAAATCTGACAATCGACAGATTTTTTCTCTCCCTCAGTCAGCTTCGCTGACAGCTCCCTCATCAGAGGGAGCCGTG
>JAEDOJ010000057.1 GCA_016302015.1 Oscillospiraceae bacterium
GTCACGCCCTCCGCCAGAGTCCGCTTCATCTGATCCGCAGCCAGATGAATCAGCAGATCGGTGACGCAGAAGACGGGATCGGAAGGATCCTCACCTACGGTGACCTTCACCACAGTGCCGTCCTTTTTCGCAATCACGCCGTGGAGGGCAAGAGGAGTGGTGGTCCACTGATATTTCTTGATGCCGCCATAGTAGTGGGTCTTGAAGTAGGCCAATTCGGAATCCTCGTACAGGGGATTGGGCTTCAGATCCAGACGGGGAGAATCAATATGGGCGGCGCAAATATGGGTGCCCTTGTTCAGCGGCTCGGAGCCGATGACAGCAAAAACGGCGCACTTGCCGTGACCGTTGCCGTAGACTCTGTCACCGGGCTTCAGCTTCATGCCGGGAACCAGAGGGCGGAAGCCGTTCTTCTCCGCCTGCTCAATGCTCCAATCCACAGCCTCACGCTCGATTTTGCAGGTGCTGATGAAATCCATATACTCCCTGCAATAGGCGTCCATGGCCGTCAGATCCTCCTGAGAGATCCGGTCATAGCCGTTTTTCGGCGCAAAAAGCAGCTCCTTACGCAGGGCTTCGTATTTCTTTTCTTCCATAGTTGGTAAAACTCCTTTCAGAAATTGAGTACAATCATCCATAAACTCCGACGGCGTTTCGCCGGAGGTTGCGATGGTGTAGTCGGCCAGAGCGGAAAACGCCTCGTCCTTTTTCTGCGCCTGAATCCGTTTTCTCGCATACTCCTCCGAAATATTGTCCCGGAGCATCAGACGTTTGACCCGCAGGTCTTCCGGGGCGGTGACCGCAATGGTGAGGTCGCACAGGTCTGCCAGACCGCTTTCAAAGAGGGCGATGGCGTCAATGGCGGCAAGCCGGGGCTGGTTTGCCTTCAGCAGGCGCTTCACCTCCCGCACCACCACCTGATGGGAGATGCGGTTCAGATCGGCTAAAGCGGTCTTGTCCCCGAATACGAGATCGCCCAACCGCTTCCGATCCAATTCGCCCCGGGACACCGTGCCGGGGAAACGGTCACCGATCCGGGAAAGCAGGTCGGCATCGGTTTTCAACAGGCTGTGGTAGAGCCGGTCGCAGTCCATGCAAAAAGCGCCCAGGCGCTCCGCAGCCCGGAGCAGGGTGGTTTTTCCGCTGCCGGTACCGCCGGTAATCCCGATGACGATCATGCTTCCTCCTCCGGGTGAACCACACGGAAGGCGGCGGCCTTTTTCAGGCGGTTTCCCACGGCATAGGCCATGCCGCCCCCTTCGGGGCAGCGGGCATAAACCGTCTTAATCTCAGGGGTATCCAGATCCCGCAGAGCGGAAAACAGTCCTGCGGACAGGGTTTCCACCTGCGCCAGCTTCCCATAGGCGGTGGGATTGCAGTCGGCATAGAGGGGCAGCTCCTCCTCAAAGCACAGAACCGCATCCCCCGGAGCAAAATGCCTGTGGATATAGCGGGAGGCGGCTTCTGCCGAGCCTGCAACGATATAGACCTCCCCGCTGGGGGCGTAGTGCTTATATTTCATGCCGGGGGCACGGACAACGGCGTCGTTTGCAATCTGACCCAAGACAGCCCGGTCAATGTCAATTTCACCCAGCAGCTCCGTGAGCTGCTCCGGGGTAACTCCACCGGGACGCAGCAGCCGGGGGCGTTCTCCCGTGAGATCCACAATGGTGGATTCCACCCCCACCTGACAGGGGCCGCCGTCGATGATCCCGTCAATTTTCCCCTCCGTGCCATAGTCGTGCAGGACGTGGAGGGCGGTGGTGGTGGAGGGCTTGCCGGAAAGATTGGCGGAGGGAGCGGCAATGGGAACCCCCGCCTGACGAATCAGCGCTCTGGTCACTGCCGTTTTCGGGCAGCGGACGGCCACGGTGTCCAGACCGGCGGTGGTGCGCTTTGGAACGCAGTCCCTGACCGGAAGCACCATGGTCAGAGGGCCGGGCCAGAAACGCTCCGCCAGTAACCAGGCGGTTTCCGGAATGTGGTGGCAATATTTGGTCAAGTCCGCCGGCTCGGCGATGTGGATGATCAGAGGATTGTCCTGGGGACGGCCTTTGGCAAGAAAAATTTTTGCAACCGCCTCTTCATCCATGGCGTTTGCCCCCAAGCCGTACACCGTCTCCGTGGGGATGGCCACCAGACCGCCGCTGCGGATGATTTGGGCGGCAATGACAGGGGTTTGAGGGTCTTGATCGGATAATAACAGTGTTTTCATGATTTTTCGCCGCTTTCCCGCAATTTTTCTGCCTGATCGGCATTGATCAAGGCGTTGATAATTTCATCCAGATCGCCGTTCATAATGGAATCGATCTTGTAAAGCGTCAGACCGATGCGATGATCCGTGACCCGGCTTTGAGGGAAATTATAAGTTCTGATTTTTTCGTTTCGCATACCGCTGCCAACCTGACTGCGGCGTTCCCCGGAGTAGGCCGCTTCGATGCGCTCCTGCTCCATCTGGTAGAGCTTGGAGGACAGCATCAGCATACACTTTTCCCGGTTCTGAAACTGGCTGCGCTCCTCCTGACAGGCCACCACGATACCCGTGGGCTTGTGGATCAGGCGAACGGCGGAGGAGGTCTTGTTGATGTGCTGACCGCCTGCGCCGGAGGAACGATAGACCTGCATTTCAATGTCCTCCGGACGGATGTCCACGTCAGCCTCCTCCATTTCGGGCAGTACCGCCACCGTGGCGGTGGAGGTGTGAACCCGGCCGCCGGATTCGGTTTCCGGCACACGCTGTACCCGATGGACGCCGGATTCAAATTTCAGCCGGGAATAGGCGCCGCTGCCACGGATCTCAAAATCCGCTTCCTTGATGCCGCCCAATTCGGTCTCGCTGTAGTTTAACAGCTCCACCGACCAGCCCTTGGAGGCGGCGTAGAGATTGTACATCCGAAACAGGCTGTGGGCAAAGAGGGCGCTTTCCTCACCGCCTACGCCGCCGCGGATTTCCATGATTACGCTTTTGTCGTCGTTGGGATCGTGGGGCAGAAGGAGAAGCTTCAATTCGTTTTCCAACGCTTCACTGCGTTTTTTTGCGGCGGAAAACTCCTCCTGACAAAACTCCTTCATCTCCGGGTCCGCGCTCATCAGCTCCAGAGCGTCTTCCATGTCCTGTTTTGCACGAAGATACCCCCGGTAGGTGTTGACTACCGGCTCCAACTCCTTCTGCTCCTTCAGATATGCGGCGGCCTTTTTCGGATCGGCGAAAAAATCCGGCTGCTCGGTACGGGCGCAGAGCTCCATATATTTTTCTTCCACTAATTTCAGCTTGTCCAGCATAATATTCTCCTATTTTACCAGATTATCCCGGTTTTGTCTACCATAGACGTTAAAAACTACCTCAGCCCTGTCGTGAAGCACCTGAAGCTTCCGGAGGGCTTCCGCACCCTCTTTGGAAATTCTCCAGGCGTGAGGAGTCATATAGAGCAGATTCTGCACCATGGCGGCCTCGTCCAACCGAAAGGCGAAGGAGAGGGTTTCCTCGTGAAGCAGAGAAAAGCCGGGCAGCGCCGGGTGAAGGTTCTTTTCTTTTTCCTTCACCACAGGATAAATAATGGATTTCAGCGACAACAGGTGCTTTTCCCCCGCCAGAACCTGAATAAATACGCCGTTCTTCTTCAGCACCCGGGAAAATTCCTCCGGGACAGTCAGGGCAAACATGGAAAGCACACAGTCGAAGCTGCCCTCCCCAAAGGGCAGATGGGCGGCGGTGGCAGCGAGCCAGTGGGCGGTTTTGTCCCGGGCGGCGGCATAGCGCACCGCGTCTCTGGAAATGTCGACGCCCCAGCGATCTGCCCCGGACAGATGGGACAGATAATAGCCCTCGCCGCAGCCGGCGTCCAGTATGGCCTCGCCGTGGGGCGCAAAGCGGTTCATCAGCTTTTGCAGAGTCAAAGCAATGGGTTCATAGTATCCTGCGTTCAGAAACTCCCTTCGGGCGGCGACCATGACCTGAGAATCTCCCGGATGGAGAGAATGCTTTTGATTCACGGTCAACAGGTTTACATAACCTTGCCTCGCTACGTCAAAGGAGTGCTGATTTTCACACTTCCATGCGGGACGCTCCATACGCAGGGGAAGCCCGCAAAGGGGACAGACTGGCTGCATATATTTTACCTCTCCTTGGTTATACTACAACTTGGGGGGATGAATATGAAACGAATTTTATGCTTCCTCTGCATCTGCTGCCTTTTGGCGCTTCCCGTTCACGCAGAGGAGGGAAACAAATATATTGCCCTGACCTTTGACGACGGGCCATCGGGACATTTTACCTCAGAGCTTCTGGAGGGGCTTGCGCTGCGGGAGGTTCACGCAACCTTTTTCCTCTGCGGCTATCGGGTGGACCAGTTTCCAAAGCTCACCGCCCGGATTGCGGAGGAGGGACATGAGATCGGGGTACACGGGGACGCACACAAAATGTTCCCCGACTTATCCGATGGAGAATTGTGCGAGGATTTGCAGGCGGCAAGGGAGAAAATCACCGCCGCCGCAGGAAAAGAACCTACCCTCTTGCGCCCGCCCGGAGGTCAGTATGATCTGGAAAAGCTGAAAGCAACGGCCTGCGCTGACCTGCCGGTGATTCTCTGGTCCATCGATCCTCATGACTGGTGCAGGAGCAACTGCGGGGAGGTCGCAAAATCCGTGATCTCCTCCGCCAAAAGCGGAGACATCATTCTCATGCACGATATGTCGGACTCCAGCGTAAAAGCTGCCTTGCAAATCATTGACGCTCTGGAGGATCAGGGCTTTGAATTTGTTACCGTCAGCGAGCTTGCCTACCTTTCAGGGACAGAGCTTTCAGGCGGCCAGGCTTACTCCAGGCTCAGCTTTGCGTAAAATGCTTCGATTTCTTCACGGGAAGCGGTGACAGAACCCTGGGCAAAATTGGGTTTTCCGCCCCCACGACCTGTCAATTCGGCATTCAGCGCCTTGACAATGGGACGGATGTCCCCCTGCAAGGTGCCGAGGGCATATTTATAATTCCCGTCCGTGCCGGAAAATACAAGACAAATGCCGCCGCAGGTTTGCAAAACCGCATCCGTCAGGCGGCGGATTGCGTCGGGGTTCATAGGCTCTTCAAAGAGAAGGACATTGCCTTTGCCTCTGAGGGCTTCTCCACGGAGGGCAAACAACTGATTTTCCAGCCTTGTCACACGGAACTGTGTATCTGCCAATTCCTGAGAAATTCGCTTTGCCGCCATGGCGGTTTCCTTGGGTTTGGCAGAGAAAAGTGCGGAAATTTCACGATTTTGGTCTGCGACCTCATTCAGATAATCCAGCGCGCGCTTTCCGCAGAGCAGCTCCACACGGGAACCGCCACGAAACCGGACGGTGCTGATCAGCTTGATCAAACCGATCTCGCCGGTATGGGACACATGGAGACCGCAGCAGGCGCAGAGGTCAATGTCCCCGAACTGTACCAGCCGCACCCAGCCGGACAGCTCCTTTTTGCTGCGGTAGGGGAGACGGGACAGGTCTTCGGCGTTGGGATAGAGGAAGGCGGTTTGGATATTCTGATAGATTGCGGCGTTGGCGGCGGTTTCAATTTCCCGAAGCTGCGCCGGAGTCAGCTCCCCGCTGAAATCAATGGTAATCACGTCGGCTCCCATATGAAAGCCCACGTTGTCATATCCAAATCGCTGATGCACCAGACCGGACACCAGATGTTCGCCGGAATGCTGCTGCATGAGCATGAAGCGGCGATCCCAGTCGATTTTGCAGTCGACGGTGCTGCCGACCTCCAGAGGAGCGGCGCACAGATGGTAGATTTCGCCGTCCTTCTCGGTGACATCCAAAACGGGAATGTCCCGGATCGTCCCCAGATCACAGGGCTGACCGCCGCCGGTTGGGTAGAAAATGGTTTGGTTCAGGGTGACGGCGCAGCCGCCCTTGACCGGGACGCAGCCTGTGACCACGGCGGTGGCCTCTCTTGCGTATTGGTTTACATAATACAATTTCTCTGCGGACATAAAAAACGCTCCATTCTGGTCATTGGGTTTATTATACCAAACCTGTCCCGCAAATAGCAAGCCCTTATCGCAAAAAGAAAGCACCGGCTGAGCCGGTGCTTTCAGGTTTACCTCAGTACAGGTAGCTGTACTTATTCTTGATTGTGAGGATGAAGACCTCAAGCTCCTTGGGCAGGTCGTTGTCAGCGGACAGGTCATAAACCTTATCCTCCACCAAACGGACTCTGGCCTTGTCGCCGCCAAGGAAGCAGACGCCAAAGTTGGTGGAATCGTTCATATCCTCCTCGGTCTGGAAGAGGGTGAACTTATCATGGCAGGGCTCGGAGGCGTAGGGGCAGAAGTGGGTGCAGTTGCCGCACTCGTTGCACATCTTATCCACATGGAGGATCTGATGGGAGCCGTCAGCCATCTTGATCACGATATTGGAACGGTTGGGGCAGGAATCGGCGCAGTTCTCACAGACGGTGTTGCAGTCCAAGCAACGGCTGCCTTCGCAGCAGGCGTCCTTGCTCATCTTCAGAATGCCCTTCTTTGCAATGGCCTCTGCCTTGGTCACATAGGCCTGCTCGGGAATTTCATACTCGTGCTTCTTGCCCAGAACGATCTCGGCGAATCTTGCCGCATCCGCAATGCCCTCAACCACGGTAGCGGGGCCGCGGTGGCAGTCACCGGCGGCGTAAACGCCTTCCACATTGGTCTGGAAAGCGGGACCCTTCCGACCCATTTCAATGCCGTTGGCAGCCATCAGGTCAGCATCCACCTTCTCGCCAACTGCGGAGACCACCAGATCACAGGGAATTTCAAAGAATTCGCCGGTGGCAACGGGGCTGCGGCGGCCGGAGGCGTCAGGCTCGCCCAGAACCATCTTCTCCAGAGTCAGCTTGCCGTCAGCCTGCTTCACAGGAGCGGCCAGCTCCACGAACTTCACACCGTCTTCCATGGCCAGCTTCAGCTCATGCTCGTCGGCGGGCATATACTTCTTGGTGCGGCGATATACGATGGTGGCGTCCGCACCCATGCGCTTTGCCACACGGGCAGCGTCCATGGCGGTGTTACCTGCGCCCACGACCACGACGGAACCGGTCAGGCAGGGCTTGACCTCCTTCTTCAGTTCCTTCATCCAGCCGATGACGCCCACCACATTGCCTTCGATATCCAGCTTGCCGGCCTTCCATGCGCCGACAGCCAGCAGAATGTGGGTGTAGCCCATGGCCTTCAGCTCTTCCACAGAGGGAGCGGGAGCGCCCAGCTTGACCTCCACGTTGTACTTCTCCATGAGGGCGATATCTTTGTCGATGGCTTCGTCGGAAATACGGAATGCGGGAATCACATGGCGGGGAACGCCGCCCAGGGAAGCTTCACGCTCAAAAATCGTGGTTTCCACGCCTTCACGACCCAGGAAATAGGCAGCGGCAATGCCGGTGGGGCCGCCGCCGATGATGGCGACCTTCTTGCCGGGAACCTTTTCGGGCACCTTGATGGAGGCCATGAGGGCGTTGTAGCCCTTCTTGGCAGCCAGCAGCTTGGTGTCACGAATCTGGACGGATTCGTCGTAGAAGTTCCGGGTGCACTTGCCCTGACAGCGGTGAGCGCAGATGGTGCCGGTGATGAAGGGCAGGGCGTTTTTCTCGGTGATCAGCTTCAGAGCCGGGCCGTACAGACCCTTTCTGCAAAGCTCGATATATTCGGGAATGTCCTGTGCGATGGGGCAGCCGCCCTTACAGGGAGCGGTGAAGCAATCCAGCCAGGGCACACGATCCTCGCTCTTCCGGGCGGGCAGGGGCTTAATGGGCTTTACATGGTGGAAGTCCACGTGGCTGCTGCTGCTCAGTTCTTCGATGGCGGCTGAATCCGTCCCGGCGAAGGCGCCGAAGGGCATATCCTCCACCTTTTCGCACATCTGCTTCAGACGGTTGTAGCCGCCGGGCTTGAGGATGGTGGTAGCAACGGTGATGGGCCAAATGCCTGCCGCAAACAGCTTGTCACAGTTGAAGTATTCCGCACCGCCCGCGAAGGAAATCCGCATCTTTCCACGGAACTGCCTGGAAATGCGGTTGCACATTTCAATGGTCAGGGGGTAGAGGGAGCGGCCGGACATATACATTTCATCGCCGGGCAGCTCGTTGCGGGTGGTATCCACGGGGAAGGTGTTGGACAGCTTCAGACCGAATTCCACGCCGGTCTTGTCCGCCAGCGCCTGGAGACGCTCGAACATGGGAACTGCGTCTGCCCACTGGAGATCTTCGTTGAAGTGATGCTCGTCAAAGACAATGTAGTCAT
>JAEDOJ010000058.1 GCA_016302015.1 Oscillospiraceae bacterium
TTGTGGCGGTTGGCACCCCCGGGAGGATTTGAACCTCTGACCCTTCGCTTAGGAGGCGAATGCTCTATCCAACTGAGCTACGGGGGCAAATGGGTGGGTTTTTGGAAATTAAAACTTTTTTGTATATTTTCCGCTTTTGCGGATCGGTGGAAATGCCGCTGATTCGCTCTGCGGCATTTCCCCGATCTTCTACGGTACAGAGATTTATTTTACGGTAAAAACACCGTTTTGTCAAGCGGTAAACTGCGGCGGCAAAACCAGAGAAAGCACAACAAAGGAAATTGCGGCAGCGGCGAAGCCAAGGGCGGCGGCAGCAAAGGAAATCCGGGACAAAAGCCGGTCCACCTGCTTTGTCGTCCACACCTGCGGCCGTTTTTCCGCTTTTTTCTTAGGCTTCGCTGCCTTCATCCCCGGCGTCTGCCTGCTCCACGGTATCAAAGAAGCCCTCCGCTTCCGGGATCGCTTCTCCCTTCATGCAGGCTTCAAACTGTCTGCGGCTCATGGTCTCATGCTCCAGCAGGAAGCCCGCGACCTCCTCCAGCTTGCCGTAGTTCTCCCGGAGGATGGCTTCACAGCGGGCAAAGGCTTCGTCGATCACACGCTTTTTCTCCGTGTCGATGATCCCGCCGGTCTGTTCGGAATAGGACTTGGTTCGCTCGTAGTCTCTGCCCACAAAAATCTCGCCGTCATCGTCATAGGAGACCGCACCCAGAGCGTCGGACATCCCGTAGACCGCAATCATATCATGAGCGATCCTGGAGGCTCGCTTCAAATCACTGGACGCACCGGTGGAAATATCGTCGAAGACGATCTTCTCCGCCACACGGCCGCCCAACAGCACCACGATTTCCTCCAGCATCTGCTTCCGGGTGTGGTGGAGGCGATCCTGATCCGGCAGATTCATGGTCAGACCCAGAGCATTGCCCCGGGGAACGATGGTGATCTGGTGAACCGGGTCCTGGGTGGGCAGGAAATAGGTGGCTACGGCATGACCCGCTTCATGGAAGGCCGTGATCTTCAGGTCACGCTTCGTCTGAACCGCACTGCGCTTCTGGGGGCCCGCGATGACCTTCAGGATGGATTCCTCCAGCGCCTGCATATTGATCACCGGGCAGTTATGTCGGGCGGAATACAATGCCGCTTCGTTCAGCAGGTTGGCAAGATCCGCACCCGTGAAGCCGGGGGTGGCTCTGGCGATCACCTTCAGATCCACATCCTCTGCCAGCAGCTTATCTCTGGCGTGAACCCGAAGCACCGCTTCCCGACCCTTCACATCCGGGGCGTTCACATAGACCTGACGGTCAAAACGGCCGGGACGGAGCAGCGCCGGGTCCAGAATATCATGCCGGTTGGTGGCCGCCATGACGATCACGCCCTCGTTGCTGCCGAAGCCGTCCATCTCCACCAGAAGCTGGTTCAGGGTCTGCTCCCGCTCGTCATGTCCGCCGCCCAGACCCGCTCCACGGCGGCGGCCTACCGCATCGATTTCATCAATGAAAATGATGGAGGGAGCGCCCTTCTTCGCCTGCTCAAACAGGTCTCGGACACGGCTGGCGCCCACGCCCACATACAGCTCCACAAAGTCTGAGCCGGAAATGGACAGAAACTGCACATTGGCCTCCCCCGCCACAGCCTTGGCAAGGAGGGTTTTGCCGGTACCCGGAGGGCCTACCAGCAGGACGCCCTTGGGAATCCGGGCGCCGATGGCACGGTATTTCTGGGGATTGCGGAGGAAGTCCACGACCTCCTGCAGCTCCGCCTTCTCCTCGTCCGCTCCTGCCACATCGGCGAAGGTGACCTTCTTGTCCCCCGCGCCCACACGGATATTGGCCTTTCCGAACTTGACCGCACCGTTGCCGCCGCCGGCTCTTCCCATGAGGAAGTACAGGAAGGCAAACATCAGCACCATCATCAGCACATAGGGTAGCAGCTCCAGATACCAGGGAGTGCCGGACAGGGGGACAAACTCAAAGTCCTTGATTATCCCCGCATCGTACTGCTTCTGGTAGAGCTCCGACAGATCCTCACGGAACATCTCCAGATCCGCCAGCTCATGCTTCACGGTGGTGACGCCCCGCTCCGGCTGATTCAGCTCCAGCGTCAGGACGCCCTCCTCCCAGACGAAGGCTTCCACCTTCTCCTCCAGAAAGAGCGACCGCACCTCAGAATAATCCACCTGAGGCGTCCGGTCAGCGCCAAACACATTGATCAAAAAAATCATGGCAACAATCAGAACCACGATATAAATCAGGATATTCAGTTTTCCGGTCTGATTTCTCAATTCATTGCTCCTTATTTTTTATATGAAATACCAGCGCAGACTCCCCCGGGGCGGCGCAGACATCCTGACCGGCGCCGATTCCGACGACTGCCAGCACCCGCTCTCCCCAGGCAAGCACCGCCATTTCCTTCCGCCTGTAGCGGGGAATTTTCAGGTCAATCATCAGCTTTTTTAAGGTTCTGCTGTGTCCGTTTCCCAGGCACAGCCTGTCGCCCTCCCTCCGGGGACGCAGGCAAAGCTGACCGTCGTCTATCTTATCACACTTCAAGGCAAAAAGAAACGGGGAATTTACAGTTTTTTCTAAAGTTTTTATGAATTCACAGGTGATTTCCAGCCCCAATTCTCTGATTTGCGTCACGCCCGGCGTCTGAACCGGCGTTTCCGGAAAGGTCTTTTCCGGTTGGGCGCTTACCGTCAGCCTGTGATAGCATTTCCGGACAAGCAGCCCTCCGGGCAGAGAAAGCTGCGCCGATGGCGAGGGATTGGTCAGCAGGGCCTCCACCGCCGCAATATGAGCCAGGGAAACATCCTGAGGCAGATAGCTTCGCAAAATTTGCCGCAGGGCTCTGCGCCGCAGAACCGGGTGGGCATCCAGAAGGGGGCGGATCAGAAAGCCGTCTTCCTCCGGCTGAACACAGGCGGCAGCCTGTTCGTCCAGATATGCGTCCTCCTGACGAAGCAGCTCCGACTGCACCGTCAGTCTCCGGGCCAAATCCGGGGTCTCCTCCTTCAGCAGAGGCACGACCCTATGGCGCAGGCGGTTTCGCAGGCAGTTGTCCTCCGCATTGGTGGAATCCTCCCGCCAGGAAATGCCCGCTGCGGTCAATTCCTCCGTCAGCTCCCTTTTGGTCACGGACAGAAGCGGCCGGACGATTTTCCCCCGCTTTACGGGAATCCCGCACAGCCCCCGCAGGCCGCTGCCCCGCAGGAGGTGCAGCAGCACCGTTTCCGTATTATCCTCCGCCGTATGGGCGGTGGCGATTTTCTCCCCCGGCAGGGACAGGAGAAATTCATACCGCTTCTGCCGGGCGGCGTCCTCCAGAGACCGGCCGGTCTGGGCCGCATAGGCTCTTACGTCCCCCGCGCCGAAAAAGCAGGGAAGCTGCCGGGCTTCGCAAAACTCCCGGACATAGGCCTCATCCCGGTCAGACTCCTCCCCCCGGAGCTGATGATTGAAGTGGGCTGCGCTGACGGTGATCCCAAGGCTTTCCTCCAGCGACTTCAGGCACCACAGCAGCGCCATGGAATCCGCTCCCCCGGAAACGGCGCAGATCACCCGGTCTCCCGGCTCAAACAGCGCCTCCTTCCGGCACCACGCCAGAACCTCAGCCTTCATCATGTCTCCATTCCCGGTCCGCAAAGGTGGTAAACTGGGGCAGCCACTGCAGCTCCACCGTGCCCGTCTCTCCGTGACGGTTCTTGGCGACGATGCATTCGGCAATGTTCTGCTTCTCCGAATCCTTATTATAATAGTCATCCCGGTAGATGAACATGACCTCGTCGGCGTCCTGCTCGATGGCGCCGGATTCACGCAGGTCGGACAGCATGGGCCGCTTATCCGTTCGGCTCTCGTTGGCACGGGACAACTGAGACAGGCACAGCACCGGTACATTCAGCTCCTTCGCCATGATCTTCAGCGACCGGGAGATATCCGACACCACCTGCTGGCGGTTTTCGCCGCTGTACTTCTGTCCGTTGCCCGTGGAGGTCATGAGCTGAAGATAGTCAATGACGATCAGCGCCAGATCGTCGATCCGGCGGCACTTGGCGTTCATCTCCGCAACGGTTACCGAGGGATTGTCATCCACCCGCAGGTCTGTTTTGGACAGAGCGGAGGAGGCAAGCCAGATCTTGCTCCACTCCTCATCCGTCAGGTTGCCCGTGGTCAGCTTGCGGTTATCCACAAAGCTCTCATTGGAGATCAGTCTGGTTACCAGCTCGGTTTTGGACATTTCCAGAGAGAAAAAGACCACGGTGCGCTTGGGATACTTCTTCGCCACGTTCAGGGCGATATTCAGCGCCATGGAGGTCTTGCCCATGCCGGGGCGGGCTGCCAGAAGCATCAGGTTGCCCTTGTTCAGGCCGCTGATGAATTTATCCAGATCCCGCAGGCCGGTGGAAATGCCGGAAATATCGCTCCCGGCCTCGCTCATCTCCGTCAGGTGGTCAAACACCTGCTGCAGCACCGTTCCTACGTGCTCCAGCGAGTCGCCGGTATTCCCTCTGCGCAGGGCAAAGATCTTCTTTTCCGCAGCCTCCAGCATATCCTGCGCCGTGCCCGCACCCTCGTAGACCGTATTGATGATCTCCGTGGCGGACTCCGTCAGGCTCCGCAGCAGGGCCTTATCATGGACGATCTTCGCATAATGCACCACATTTGCCGCCGTAGGCGTGATCTCCATGAGCTGCATGATGTATTTCGTGGAGGTCTCCTCCTGAAATACCCCCCGCTCCTTCATCTTATCCAGCACCGTCACCGGGTCGATGACCTGGGAATAGCTGAACATCTCATAGATGGTCTCGAAGATTTCACGGTTGGTCTGCAGATAGAAATCGTCGCCGCGCACCAGCCCGATGACGTCATTGACGCACCGGCTGTCAATGAGGATGGAGCCTAACACAGACTGCTCCGCTTCCAATGAATGGGGCGCCTGCCGCCCCAGCAAATCCTCCATGGATTTTCCCTCCCTTCCGGGGACTTCTCTTTCTCTTACTGCTCCTCGACCCGGAGCTTCAGGGCTGCGTTGATCTCATAGCCCAGCTTGACCTTGACGGTATACTCGCCCACGGTCTTGATCTGCTCGTCCAGAACGATCTTCCGCTTGTCGATCTCAATGCCCTCCTGCTTTTTGATGGCATCCGCAATCTCCTGGGTGGTGACAGAGCCGAACAGCCGTCCCGCTCCGCCGCCCTTGGCACGGACGACGACCACCATATCCTTCATTTTGTTGGAAATGGCAAAGGCCTCTTCCCGCTCCTTCTGCTGCTTTTCCTGCTTGGCCTTGTCATTCATCCGCATGGTATTGACATTGTCCGCCGTGGCTTCAATCGCCAGCTTCCGGGGCAGCATATAGTTTCTGGCATAGCCGTCGGACACCTCAATCATCTGTCCCCGCTTGCCCTTTCCCTTGATATCCTGCTGTAAGATCACCTTCATGGTCTTTCCTCCTTATGTCTCATAAAATTTATCAATGGATCTCTTCAGATCCTCCAATGTTGTCTGTACGTTCTTATTCTTCACCTGCGCGCCGGCAGTGGCCGCATTACCTCCGCCCCCCAGCGGCTCCAGAATCACCTGCACGTTGGCCTCTCCGATGGAACGGGCGGAGATCATCGTCCGATCCTCCTGGGGGAAGAGGACGAAGGACGCCTCAATCCCGGAAATATTCAGCAGCTCATCCGCCGCCTGAGCAGCCAGCGTCCGGTTTACCGTGTAATCCAGCGCCGCAATGGCGATCTTCTGGCGGTACAGTCTGGCAGTCTGAACAATCTTATACCGGGCTATGGTAGAGGACAGGTCGTTCTGGAACAGCTTCTTGACCAGAACCGTATCCGCACCGATCCTCCGCAGGAAGGCCGCGGCTTCAAAGGTACGGCTGGAGGTACGGACGCCGAAATTCTTGGTGTCCAGCACGATGCCCGCCAGCAGCGCCGCCGCTTCATTGACCTGAATATCCGAGGGCTCCACGGAATATTGCAGCAGCTCCGTCACCATCTCCGAGGCCGAGGAGGCAAAGGGCTCGTGGAGATTCAGCACCGGCTTTTCGATATAGTCCGCCGCCCGGCGGTGATGGTCGATGACCGCCACCCGGTTGATGGATTCCAGCAGGGGCTTACATTCCACCTGCTCCGGACGGTTGGTATCCACCACAATCAGCAGGCTCTTGGCATCCGCCGCCAGCAGGGCGTCCTGCCCGCTGATGAAGCAATCCGCATACTCCGGCATTTCCCGCAAAAGGTCAATCAGGGCATTGGCGGCATTCATGTTCTTATCCACCACGATATAGACCTTTTTCCCCTTCTTCCGGCACAGACAGCAGATGCCCGCCGCCGCGCCCACGGCATCCAGATCCGCCATCTTATGCCCCATGACATAAATCTGGCCGGACTGCATAATCAGCTCCGACAGGGAGGAGGCCATCACCCGGGACTTGACCTTGGTACGCCGTTCCGTGGTCTTGTTCCTGCCGCCGAAGAAGGTGAAATCATACCGATCCTTGATCACCGTCTGGTCGCCGCCCCGGGACAGCGCCATTTCAATGGCAAGGGCCGCAAATTTATAGTCCTCCCGGAAGTCCACCCCGTCCTTGCCGATGCCGATGGACACGGTAGCGGCGATGCCCGAGGGATTGGAGATCTCACGGATGGATTCCAGCAGAGAGAATTTTTCCTCCGCCATGGCCGCCAGCTCCTTGGCCTCCAGCAGCAGCAGGAAGCGGTTTCGCTCCAGCCGGCGGAGCATTCCGTTATACCGGTCCGCCCACTCGTTGACCTGCTCGTTGATTGCGGCATTCAGGTTGGATATGGCGGCGTCCGCCAGATTATTGGTCAGCTCGTCATAGTTGTCCACCAGAATGATGGTCACCATGGGCCGGGAACGGATATATTCGTCCCGCACCTGCAGCAGCTCCGTCATATCCTGCAGATAGATCATGGCCACCACCATGCCGCCGTTTTTCTCGTCCGCCGGAAGAACCGACCCGATCACCTTGAACCGCCGTCCCCGGTAATGCAGCTCCTTCGGATACTCCTTCTTGCCGGAGAGCAGCCAGTCCGTCTCAAATTCCGGGAAAATATCCGTGATCCGCTGGGTGTTCATGGATTCCCGCACGGCGGTGAGATCCGAAAAGGCTTTATTATACCACGCCAGCTCGTTCTCGTGCAGGCGGATCAGCGCCACCGGAAAGGGAACCTCGCTCCCCGCCGCCTGCCGCATCATCTCGTTGGCCTGACAGACATATTCATTCAAGGCCCGGCGGCGGCGCACACTGCCCCACTGGTAGCAAAGGAACAAAATCACCACCACCACCGTCTCACCTACGGCAAGGTAATACTGGTTCAGCACCAGCGCGGCGACGCAGAACAGGCTCATGACAATAAAATAGCCCGTCATCGTCGGCTGAAACAGCCGCCGCAGTTTTTTGTTCACCGGAATCCCTCCCCTGTTTTCACGGCTGATCCGCCGTTTTTTATGAAGCTTCAGGGTCGTCCCCTGTTTTAAATTATAATTAGTATCAATCATTATAGCAAACTTTTCCCGGTTTTGCTACTGTTTCTTCCCCGATTTTTCCCGATTTCAAAATTTTGTATACTTTGGAACAGTTTTGTGGTATACTGTATGGTACGGAGTTGTTCGTTTCGGCAGACAGTGCGTCATTACATAATATTTTATCATAACTAAAGGAGTTGTCATCATTTGGCAGAAAAACTGAAAATTATCTCTCTGGGCGGTCTGAATGAGATCGGAAAAAATATGACCGTTCTGGAATACGGAAAGGACATGATCGTTGTGGACTGCGGCCTCGGCTTCCCCGAGGACGATATGTACGGCGTCGACCTGGTCATTCCTGACGTAACCTATCTTGTAAAAAATCAAAAAAAGCTCCGGGGCTACTTTATTACCCACGGTCACGAGGATCACATTGGCGCTCTGCCCTACGTCCTTCAGGCCGTCAACGCCCCCGTTCACGCCACGCCCCTGACCCTGGGGCTCATCGGACTGAAGCTGGAGGAGCACAATCTGGTTCGCTCCACCCAACTGGTCACCCACAAGCCCGGCGACGTGGTCAAGGCCGGGTGCTTCTCCGTGGAGTTTATCCATGTGAACCACTCCATTGCGGACGCCGTGGCCTTCGCCATCCACACCCCGGTGGGCACCGTGGTCATGACCGGCG
>JAEDOJ010000059.1 GCA_016302015.1 Oscillospiraceae bacterium
TCCATCTGCCAGCCGTCCACGATCTTCTGACGGAAGATACCGAACTCATAGCGGATGGAATAGCCGGTCACAGGATAGCTCAGGCCGGTAGCCGCATCCATATAGCAGGAAGCCAGTCTGCCCAGACCGCCGTTGCCCAGACCTGCGTCCGGCTCCAGCTTGTAGATCTCCTCAATATCGAAGCCGGCCTTGCTCAGACCCTCCCGGATTTCCTTTTCCATGCCCAGGTTGAACAGATTGTTCCGCAGGCTGGTGCCAACCAGGAATTCCATGGACATATAGTAGACTTCCTTGCCCTCTTCCTCGGCAACCTTCTTGTTGAACGCACTGTTCTTTTCCATCAGAATCTGACGGAGCATATAGCACAGGGTGCGGTAAACCTGCTTTTCGGTTGCGTCCTTCAGTTCGCAGCCGTTCATGCGATACATCAGCTCTTCCAGCTTTTCCATGTGATTCACGGCTTCTGTCTTCTTCACGTCAATCACGGTCTTTTTCGGTGTTTGATTTTTCATTTGTCCTCCTCAAAGCTTTTCTTTCGCCAGAATTGGAAACGTTTCCATTTCACGGCATAAAAGGAAACTGCAAGTCTAATCTGTATTTTTGCAATTTCTCTGTCCCCGGGAGACGGGATGCCGTCTCCCGGAGGTAAGTGTCAGTGTTTGGATCTTACTGAGCCAGCAGCTCCGTGTAGAGCTGCATATATTCCTTGGCAGGCACACGCCAGCTGAAATCAATTTCCATGTCTCTCTTTGCCAGAGCATTCCACTGATCCCGATCATTATAATACAAATTTACCGCCCGGTCAATGGCTCCGAGGAAATCATCTGCATTATAACTCTGGAAAGTGAAGCCTCTGCCCTCTCCCGTCTCGCAATTATAGGGAGGAACGGTGTCCTTCAGGCCGCCGGTGCTTGCCACAACGGGTATGGTGCCGTAGTGCATGGCAATGAGCTGGGACAGGCCGCAGGGCTCAGACTTGGAAGGCATGAGGTACATATCCGCGCCGGCATAGACTCTGGACGCCAGCGCCGGGTCAAAGGCCAGACGGACGCAGGCCATTCCGGGATGCTGCTGCGCCAGTGCGCTGAGGGCATATTCATACTGCTTCTCGCCGGTGCCGACGATCACCAGCTGAACCTCCCGCTCCATCAGGCGGTTTCCGATGTAGCACAGCAGGTCGATGCCCTTATGCCCGGCCAGACGGGTGACCATGGCAAGAATCGGGGCGTCCGTGTCCGTCCGCAGTCCCAGCTCTTCCCGCAGGGCACGCTTGTTCTCCCACTTGCCCGCCATCTGCGCCGCGCTGTAGTTGGTATGCAGGGCGGGGTCTGTTTCCGGATTGAACACGGTGGTGTCAATGCCGTTGGTGATGCCCCAGAGCCAGGCGTTGCGGAGCACGCCGTCCATGCGGTGGGAATAATAGGGATACCGCAGCTCTCCGGCATAGGTTTTGGAAACCGTGGTGACGATGTCGGCCAGCTCGATGGCGCCCTTCATCACGTTAATCGCGCCGTCAAAGGTCATGTGCCCCAGATAGCTTTCCGGGAGACCCAGGGTGTTATAGAAGAAGCTGTAATCCGCCCACCCCTGATATTCCACATTGTGAATGGTGAACACCGTTTTTGTCTTGGGACACCAGTTCCGGTACAGGGCCTTGCAGTAGACCAGAGACATGGCCGCCTGCCAATCGTGGCAGTGGAGAACGTCGGGCTTGAAGTCCAGATAGTACAGCACCGCCATGACTGCCTTGGAGAAGTAGGCGAAGCGTTCGCCGTCGTCAAAATCGCCGTAAACCGTGTTCCGGGCGCCGAAGTAGTAATCATTGTCGATGAAATAGGTCTGCAGACCTGCTTCCCGGCTCTTCAGACGGAAAATCCCCACATAGCTATCTCTCCATGCCAGTTCCATGCTGAAGGAACCCACATTTTCTACCTCGATGGAGGGATTATTCTTAATTTTTTTGTAGTAGGGCAGGAAGAGGCAAACCTCATTGCCCTCCAGCTTTGCCAGCTCTCCGGGCAAAGCCTGCATCACATCTCCCAAACCGCCGGTTTTGCAATAGGGGGCGGCTTCGGAGGCAACCATTGCGATTCTCATACATACGCTCCTCTTTTGATGACAACAGGATGCTCCGGGGTACCGTAGAGCTTGGCTCCGGCATGAACGATCACATTCTTATCCAGAATGACGTTCTCCAGGATTGCGCCCTCCTCGATGACAGTATCCGCCATGATAATGCTGTCCTTTACGGACGCGCCCTTGCCCAGCTTGACGCCCCGGAAGATGACGGAATGCTCCGCTCTGCCCTCCAGACGGCAGCCGTCGGCCACAATGCAGTCGTCAATCTCGGAGTCCTCGCCGTAGTAGGAGGGAATCGCGTTGCGAACCTTGGTATAGATGGTAAGGTTCGGGCGGCTGAACAGGCCCTCTCGAACCTCTCTGTTCAGCAGAGCCAGATTGTTGTTGTAGTATTCCAGGGTGCTCTCGTTAAACAGCGACACGCCGTCAAAGGGATAGGCGTTGATCTTCATGCCCTTCTCGGCAAAGCCGTGCATCACCAGATCCCGCTCGAAACGGTACCGGTTGTGAGCCACCGCCTCTGTAACCCCTTCGATCAGCAGCTCCCGGCTGATCACGAAGATGCCCATGGAAGCCAGATAATCTTCCTTCGCGCAGTAGTCCACCGCAATATCGGTAACCTGACTGTTCTTGTCCACCTTCACCGCCATGTCCAACTGTTTCACGCCGTTGCTGATGCCATCCTTCACGGCAACGGTTACGTCAGCGCCGGAGGCGATGTGGTTCTCAACCAGCTTGTTAAAGTCAATGGCGCAGAGCACGCCGCTGTCCACCAGCACGATATAGTCTTCCTTCGCCAGCCGCAGGAAGCTCATGGCGGAGGCCAGCGCCTCCAGCTTGCCCCGGTAGCTGGCGTTGTGGTTGGTTGCGTAGGGAGACAGGAATTCCAATCCGCCTTCCTCCAGATCCAAATCCCATTCCTGGCCGGAGCCGATGTGGTTCATCAGAGACTGGTAGTTATACTTGGTGATAATACCGATATGGCGGATGCCGGAATTGGTCATATTGGACAGGGACAAATCGATTTGGCGATAGCGTCCGCCGTAGGGCAGCGAGGCCATGGTGCGCTTGTTGGTCAGCTCACCGAGGGAGCTGTCATAGATGTTCGCAAAAATGATACCCATTGTCGTCATGGTATAATCCCTCCTTCTCCGAATCTCAGCAAATATCGCCGGGCTTTACGATCTCGTTTACCCCAATCGTCTTATTTTTACCCACGACACTGATCTGTTTTTCTTCACCCTCCGCAAAACGGCCGCCGACTACGGCGCCCCGGCAGATCCGGCAATCCTCGCCAACGATGGCGTGGCGAACCATGGCGCCGGCCTCAATGACCACGCCGGGCATGATCACGCTGTTTTCCACAACAGCGCCTTCCTCCACAACGCAGCCCGCCGAGACCACGCTGTGCTTAATCTCGCCGTAGACCTCGCAGCCCTCGCCGATCAGGCTGTTGGTATTGCAGGAGGACTTGGCGATATAGCTGGAGGGCAGGGCATAGTTTCTGGCATAGATGGTGCCGCCCTTTTCTCCCCGAAGATCAAATTCAGGCTCCTCCCCCAGAAGCTCCATATTGGCCTCCCACAGGGAGCTGATGGTGCCCACGTCCTTCCAGTAGCCCTGGAATTCATAGGCAAAGAGACGGTGGCCGGTATTCAGCAGGTTGGGGATGATGTTCTTGCCGAAGTCGTTCTGAGACTTGGGATCCTCCTCGTCGGCAATGAGGAATTCCCGCAGAACGCTCCACTTGAAAATATAGATGCCCATGGAGGCGTTGGTGCTCTTCGGCTTTCTGGGCTTCTCCTCAAATTCGTAGATGGAGCCGTCCTCATTGGTATTCATGATGCCGAAGCGGCTGGCCTCTTCAATGGGAACCGTGCGGACGGCGATGGTGCAGTCCGCGTTCTTCTGCTCGTGATAACGAAGCATGGCGTTGTAGTCCATCTTATAGATGTGGTCGCCGGACAGAATCAGGACATTGTCCGGATCATAGCGTTCAATAAAGGGGATGTTCTGGTAAATTGCGTTCGCCGTGCCCTTATACCACTCGGACTTTTTGCTTCTGGCGTAGGGGGGCAGAACCTGAACACCGCCATGGGAACGGTTCAGCCGCCAGGGCTGGCCGTTGCCTATGTACTCATTCAGCTCCAGCGGCTGATACTGGGTCAGAATGCCCACCGTATCAATGCCGGAGTTCACGCAGTTGGACAGAGGGAAATCAATGATACGGTACTTGCCGCCGAAGGGAACCGCAGGCTTTGCGGTGTTTTCCGTCAAAACCATCAGACGGCTGCCCTGACCACCGGCCAGAAGCATGGCTACACAGTGCTTTTTCTGAAAGTTCATGGTCATTTCTCCTTGTCTTTATTCGTATTTCGGGGTTTGATTTTCCGTTTGTAGAAGGTTGCCGACATGGGAGCAACGGTAATTTCTCCCGAGAAGGGCAGGCCATGCATCGGGAGCTTCTCCGCAACGGCGGTAACCAGCGGCGTTCCGGTGCCGCCGTATTTGACGTCGTCGCTGTTGAAAACCGGCTCATATTCACCCGCCTTGGGCAGGCCAAGACGATAGTGCTCTCTGGTGACCGGGCAGAAATTGAACACGCAGATCACCTCTCTGCCCCGGCGGTCGATGCGGCGGAAAGCCACCACGCTGTTGTCCCGGTCGTCCACCACGATCCACTGGAAGCCCTTCCAGTCGGAATCGTTGTTCCACATACTGCCGTGATCCAGGTAGAAGTGGTTCAGATCCCGGACATAGTCCCGCATCTGGCGGTGGCGGTCAAAGTCCAGCAGCATCCAGTCCAGGCCCTGGTTGTAATTCCACTCCGCAAACTGGGCAAATTCGTTGCCCATAAAGCTCAGCTTCTTGCCGGGATGACCCATCATGAAGCCATAGAAGGTGCGGAGGTTGCTGAATTTCTGGTCGTAGCTGCCGGGCATCTTGTTGATGAGGGAGCCTTTGCCGTACACCACCTCATCATGGGACAGGGGCAGGATATAATTCTCCGAGTAGGCATAGGTCATGGAGAAGGTCAGGAAATTGTGGCAGCCCTTGCGGAACAGGGGGTCAATGGACATATACTTCAGCATATCGTTCATCCAGCCCATGTTCCACTTGAAGAGGAAGCCCAGACCGCCGTCATAGTCCGGCTTGGTCACCATGGGGAAGGCGGTGGATTCCTCCGCGGCGGTGATGGCGTTTCGCCGGACGGAGAACACCGCGCGGTTCAGCTTCCGCAGGAAGGCAATGGCCTCCAGATTTTCCTTCCCGCCGTACTTGTTGGGGCGGTACTCCCGGCGGCCGTAGTCCAGATACAGCATCGCCGCCACGGCATCCACCCGGAGACCGTCGATATGGTACATTTCCAGCCAATAGACCGCATTGGAAATCAGGAAGGACTGCACCTCTCCCTTGCCGAAATCAAAAATTCTGGTGGTCCAGTCCGGATGCTCGTTCATCATGGGATCGGACAGTTCATAGCAGCAGGTGCCGTCAAATTCGTACAGGCCGTATTCGTCCTTGGGGAAGTGAGCGGGAACCCAGTCCAGCAGAACGCCGATGCCGGCCTGATGGCACTTGTCCACAAATTTCATCAGTTGCTTCGGCTCGCCGTAGCGGGCGGTGGGTGCGTAGTAGCCGGTGACCTGATAGCCCCAGGAGGGGTCGTAGGGGTGCTCGGCCAGAGGCATCAGCTCCACGTGGGTGTAGCCCATATCCTTCAGGTAGGGAACCAGCTCCTCCGCCATTTCCTCGTAGTTATAGCGGGAGCCGTCCGCCTTCCGCTTCCAGGAGCCGAAGTGCATTTCGTAGATGTTCATGGGGCTGTCCAGCAGCTTTTTCTTTCCCTGCTGACGGCGGTAAGCGCCGTCGCCCCAGGCGTACCCCTCCAGGGTGCAAACCCGGCTGGAGGTCTCCGGCAGAGCCTGCGTCCGGAAGCCGTAGGGATCAGCCTTGTAAACCTTCGACCCATTGTGTCTGCGAACACAGAATTTGTAAGCGTCCCCTTCTTTTGCGCAAGGGGAAAAGGCCTCCCAAATGCCGTTTTTCACAGGCTCCATGGGCAGATCGTTTTCGTTCCAAAAATTCCAGTCGCCGGTGACGCTGACGCCCTGTGCATTGGGCGCCCAGACCCGGAACACATAGCCCTGTACGCCGTCCCGCTCCGCTCTGTGGCAGCCCAGCCACGTATAGGCACGTAACTCGTCGCCATCGGAAAACCGCTTCAACGTATTTTGCAATGTCTGATCCATCTCTGCCTCCTTGAAATAAATTTCCAGTTTTCTATTTTCCATTATACCACTTTGCACAAAAAATGCAACCATAACAATAAATTTATGATAAAAATGTTGAATTTTCCTTTTAGAATTGGTTTTTATTGGATTTCCACTGTATTGTACGATGATTTTACTAAAAAATATGCCGAAAATGGTCGGGAAAAGGGAAAAATGAAGTTTCACTTCCTGTTTTTGCTTGACAAAAAATAAAAATGGGAATAAGATAATATAAGGGGCAAGAGGCCCCCAAAGAATTGTTTTTAAAGGAGGGATTGCGTCATGGATGCTGGGAGTAGTAACGGCAATGCGGTAGGCCGAAGTACCATGGGGATGACTCAGCATTCCTGCCGGAGTCTCCCTTCCTGATATGGTCTGCCCTGCCGGCTTCCAAATCTCTGACAATTACCATGATTCAGGAGGTAAGGATTTATGGCTGAACGTAGTGCAACGTTGGAGTCAACGCTGCAGGCGCTGTTGGCAGAAAAAAAGTACCCAACCATTCGTGATATTCTGATCACGATGAACCCTTCAGACATTGCGTCTGTTTTTCAGGAGCTGGAAGAGGATCGTCTTCCCCTCCTCTTCCGCCTGCTTCCCAAGGAGCTGGCGGCGGAAACCTTCGTTGAGATGGAGCCTGACGCCCAGGAGCTGCTGATTCAGGGCTTCTCCGACTCCGAGCTGAAGGAGGTTCTCAACGAGCTGTATGTGGACGACGCGGTAGACATCGTGGAGGAAATGCCCGCCAATGTGGTGCGGCGCATTCTCTCTCAGGCGGATCCCCAGATGCGGAAGGAGATCAACGAGATTCTCCGCTACCCGGAAAATTCCGCCGGTTCCATTATGACCACGGAATATGTTTCCCTCCGTCCCGCCATGACCGTGGGAGAGGCCATCCTCCACATCCGCAGAACCGGCGTGGACAAGGAGACCATCTACACCTGTTATGTTACCAAAAACCGAACGCTGATCGGTCTGGTCACCGTCAAGGATTTGCTGCTGGCCCAGGACGACAAGGCCACCATCCGGGACATTATGGAGGAGAACGTCATCTCCGTCAACACCCAGACGGACCAGGAAGAGGTCGCCCAGATGTTCAGCAAGTACAACTTCCTTGCCCTTCCCGTGGTGGATACGGAGAACCGTATGGTCGGTATCGTCACCTTTGATGACGCAATGGACGTTATGGAAGATGAGGCTACCGAGGATATGGAGATCATGGGCGGTATGACGCCGTCGGACAAGACCTATCTTCGTTCCACGGTTTTCGATCTGTTTAAGCACCGCATTCCCTGGCTGATGCTGCTGATGGTGTCCGCCACCTTCACCGGCATGATCATCACCGGCTTTGAGGACGCTCTGGCTGCCACGGTTGTCCTCACCGCCTTCATTCCCATGCTGATGGACACCGGCGGCAACTCCGGCTCTCAGTCCTCTGTTACCATCATTCGTGCCCTGTCTCTGGGCGAGGTGGAGTTCAGCGACCTGCTCAGCATCGTCTGGAAGGAAATCCGCACCGCGGTTCTGTGCGGCGTGACCCTTTCCGCCGTCTGCTTCGGCAAGATCATGCTGGTGGATCGTCTCCTCCTGGGCAATACTGAGGTCACCTGGGTGGTGGCTCTGGTGGTCTGCATTACCATGGCCCTCACCGTTTTGGTAGCGAAGGTCATCGGCTGTTCCCTGCCCATGCTGGCGAAGAAGCTGGGCTTTGACCCCGCCGTTATGGCAAGTCCCTTCATCACCACCATCGTAGACGCCCTGTCTCTGCTGGTCTACTTCGGCGTGGCAAACCTGCTGCTTCTGCCGTAACCCCCGGCGACA
>JAEDOJ010000060.1 GCA_016302015.1 Oscillospiraceae bacterium
ACCCGCTTGATCTCCTCGGGAGGCAGCTTGCCGCCGGCGAAGGTGACCTTCACATTGTTCACGAACAGGCCGCCTTCCAGAGCGCGGGTATTGGTATAACCATAGGCCTTCAGACGGTTCTGCAGGAAGTAGCCCCGCTTGCCCTTGGCGCAGACCAGCAGCAGCTTGTCCTCCTTCTCAAGACCCTCAATGGGGCCGGTGACCTTGCTCAAATCCACCCATTTTGCGCCGGGGATGGCGGGAGCGGGGCTGACATCGATGACCCTGTAGCCTCTGGCCTTGCCGGACAGATACTCGGCGGGGGTCATGCTCTCATACTCGCCGGACAGCTTGTTCTCCAGAATGTAGCAGGCCTGGACAAAGGGATGAATGGCGGTGGAGAAGGGAGGCGCATAGGCAAAGTCCAGGGTGTCGAAGTCTTCCACTTTTGCGCCCATGGCAATGCCCGTTACGGCGATGTCCACCATCTTGTCCACGCTGCCGCCGCCCAGCACCTGAATGCCCAGCAGCTTGTGGCTCTCTCTGTCCGCAATCAGTTTGGTCACGAAGGTGGAGGCGTCGGGATAGTAGTGGGCCTTGTCGTCGGTGACGCAGGTGACGGTGATGGGGTCGTAGCCCGCAGCCTTGGCCTGGTCCTCGGTGAGGCCGGTGCGGCCCGCGTTCAGGCCCTCTGCCAGTCGGACGACGCCGGTGCCCAGACAGCCGCCGTAGGAGGCGTCCGCGCCGGTGAGATTTTTTGCCAGTACCCGGCCGGTAATATTGGCGGTGGAGCCCATAGCAGACCACTGACCCTCGCCGGTGAGCCGGTTGTAGACCTGAGCGCAGTCGCCCACGGCGTAAATATCATTCAGATTGGTTCTCTGGTACTTGTCCACGATGATGGCGCCCCGGTTCATCTCGATGCCGGAGTCCTTCAGGAAGGCGGTGGCGGGACGAATGCCGATGGCCATAACCACCACGTCGGCCTCAAAGCCGCCTACGGCGGTGCGGATGCCGGTGGCTCTTTCGGAGCCTAAAACCCCTTCCAGACCGGCGCCGGTGACAATGCGAAGCCCCTTATTCTGAAGCTGACGGCGAATGTAGTCCGCAACCTCCGGGTCAAACAGGTTGGGCATGACCTGAGAAGCCATGTCCACAACGGTGACCTTCAAACCCTTGGCAAGGAGGTTTTCCGCAATTTCCAGACCGATGAAGCCTGCGCCCACGACCACGGCGCTGCGGCAGTTGTTTTCCTCCACGTAAGCACGCAGGCCGATGGCGTCGTCGGGAGTACGCATGGTGAACACGCCGGGCAGATCGGTTCCCGCCACGTTGGGAACGAAGGGAACGGCACCGGTGGCGATCACCAGCTTGTCGTAGGAAACCACCTCGCCGTTGGCAAAGGCAACGGTTTTAGCGGCGGCGTCCACGGCGACGGCTTCCATCCCGGTCTTGACCTCCACCCCGGTCAGACCCATGTACTTGGCAGGGGTGTTGACGATCAGCTCCTCCCGGCTCTCGATGCTGCCGCCCACGTAGTAGGGAAGACCGCAGCCGGCGTAAGAGATGTCCTTGCCCCTGGTGTAAACGGTGACCTTGGCGCTGCGATCCTGACGCATCAGCTTGGCAGCGGTCTTGGTTCCGGCGGCTACACCGCCAATCACAACAATATTCATTCGCTTTTCTCCTTTATTTCGTAAAAAAGTAGTCGCTTTTGGATTTCTACTTGATTATAGCATATCAGTTATGATAAAATCAACTCAAATAAACCTTATAGGATAATAAGGAAAAATTATCAAGGAGCTTACTATGCTGGACCATCGCATCCACACCTTTTTGCTGCTGTGCAAGGTGATGAACTTCCGAAAAACCGCGGATTTGCTGGGAATCACCCAGCCTGCCGTCACGCAGCAGATCCACTATCTGGAGAGTCAATACGGACAGAAGCTGTTCGACTATGAAAACCGCCGTCTGGTAAAAACCGAGGCGGCTGCGGTGCTGGAAAAATATGCCCGGGCGGCGAAGCTGCAGGAACAGAATCTGCGGGAAAAGCTGGAAAACAATTCCGGACACAGTCTCCGGGTGGGTGCGACCAAAACCATCGGGGACTACTATCTGAAGGAGGACATTCACCGCTATCTCCACGGCCCGGACAATGCCCTGACCCTTCTGGTGGACAACACGGACCATCTTCTGCGGCTGCTGGAGGAAAACGAACTGGATTTTGCGGTGGTGGAGGGATTCTTCGACAAGACCCGATTCGACAGCATTCTCCTGCGGCGGGAGCCTTTTGTGGGCATCTGCCGGAAGGATCATCCCTTTGCCGGGCAGGAGGTGACCATGGAGGAGCTGCTGAGAGAAACCATCATCCACCGGGAGGACGGCTCCGGCACACGAGCCATTTTGGAGCAGGAGCTGCGGGGCTACAACGAATCTCTCCAACGGTTTCGGCGGCACATCTGCATTTCCAGCTTCAATTTAATCCTGGATCTGGTGAAGCAGGGCTTCGGCGTATCCTTTGTGTATAACATCCTTGCGGATTCCGACCCGGCGGTGGCGAAGTTCTCCATCCGGGGGGAATCCGTGGTGCGGGAATTCAATATTGTGTATCTGAAGTACACGAATATTTACGAAAAGATCCGCTGGTTCTTTGGCGAGCAGCTTGAGGTGTAGGATTCCACTGCCGCCTGTGGCTTCCCCGTCAGAGGGAGGCAAAATAAAGGACGTGGTTCGTTTTGAACCACGTCCTTTGTCGGTTTATCGTTCTTCTCTGAAGTAGGGGATGCCCAGACCTGCGGGGGGCTGATCCTCTTTTCTGCGGCGCAGAGAAACCATAATCAGAACCGCAAGGGTAAAGAGGTAGGGAAGCATCTGGAAAATCTTGTCCGAGCCTTTGAACAGGCCGGGAATCAGGAAATAGAACCAGGACAGCACACCGAAGAGGTAAGCGCCCCAGATGCAGCGCAGAGGCTTCCAAGTCGCGAAGATAACCAGCGCAACCGCCAGCCAGCCAAGGGATTCGATGGTGGCACTGGTTTCCCAGAGACCGTCGATGTATTCCATGACGTAGAAGCAGCCGCCAAGGCCGGAGATACCGGCGCCGATGCAGGTGGACAAATACTTGTACTTGTTGACGTTCAGACCGGCCGCGTCAGCAGTAGCGGCATTTTCACCAACAGCACGGAGGCACAGGCCGGTGCGGGTCTTGGTCAGGAAATACCACATACCGATGGCCAGGAGAATTGCGAAATAGACCATAAAGCCGTGACGGAACAGGAGGGTGCCCAGATTCAGGGTGCCGGTGGCGTTATCCAGCCAACTGACCAGACCGCTGAAGTTAGCCTTCACGGCGGCGCTGGTGTTGGAGGCGCAGACGGAGCCGACGCTGCCAAGACTGCCGCCGATGTAGTTGGCAATACCGGTGCCGAAAATCGTCAGGGTCAGACCGGTGACGTTCTGGTTGGTACGGAGGCTGATGGTCAGGAAGGCATAGAGCAGACCTGCCACAGCGGAGGCGGCAAAGGCGCAGAGCAGACAGATCAGGATACAGGCAATGGGGTTGGGATTCTGCACGGCTCCTTCAAAGGCCAGAGATCCTGCCAGACTGGCGATGGCGCCGATGTACATGATGCCCGGAACGCCCAGATTCAGGTTGCCGCCTTTTTCCGTCAGGACTTCACCCAGCGCACCGAACAGAATGACGGTACCAAAGGTGATGGAGAAGGAAAGCGTGGTGGACAACTGACCGAGAAAATTCAAAATTCCACTCATTTTGCCGGAACCCCCTTTCTGGATTTATGGACTTTCACGTGATAATTTGCAAAGAACTCACAGCCAAGAATGAAGAACAGGATGATACCGGTCAGGATCTTGGAGAAGTAGTCGTTGAGCTGGAATACGGAGGCCATCTGCTTGCCCGCCAGCTCCATGAAGCAGTAGAGGGCGGAGAAGACGATCATCAGATAGGGGTTGGTGTGGGACAGCCACGCCACGATGATGGCGGTGAAGCCACGGCCGCCGGCGGTGTTTTCCGTCAGGGTACGGGAAACGGCAGACACGGCGAGGAAGCCTGCAAAGCCGCAGACGCCGCCGGAGACCGCCATGGTACGGACGTAGATCTTGTTGACCCGGATGCCGGCATATCTTGCGGTATTGTCGGAGTCGCCCACCACGGCGATTTCGTAGCCGTGCTTGGTGTAGCGGAGATATGCCCACATGAGGACAACCACGATGAGGACGATGACCACCAGCCACATATAGTCCTTATCGTTAAAATTGCCGGTGAACATTTCGCCGATCCAGCCCTTGTGGAGGCCGGCGGGGTTCTTGCTGTCGTTGATGGTGCCGATCTTAACGGTACCCTTGGTGCCTTCCCAGATGGTACAGAAGTACAGAACCAACTGGATGGCGATATAGTTCATCATCAGGGTGAACAGGGTCTCGTTGGCGTTCCATTTTGCCTTGAAGAAGCCGGGGATCATGCCCCAGATGGCGCCGAAGACAATGGCCAGAATTGCCATGAGAACCAGAAGCAGGAGGGAGGGGAGCTGGTAGCAGAACTTCATGAGAATGACCGCACCCAGACCGCCAACCAGCATCTGGCCTTCTGCGCCCACGTTCCAAAATCGCATCTTGAACGCAGGCGCCAGACCCACGGCAATACAGGTCAGGATCATGGTACGCTGGAGGAACTCCCACAGACGCTTATTGGTGCCGAAGCTGCCGGCGACCATCTGCGAAAGGACTTCCAGAGGATTTCTGCCGGTAAAGGCAAAGGTCAGAAGAACGCAAAGGATCAAACCGCAAATCAGCGCAATCACTCGGATCATAAGAGCGGAAGCGGTGGAAATGCCGTCCCGCTTGGAAATTGTAATCAGGGGAGCACGTTTCATTGTTTATTCTCCCTTCTAAACTGGGTCATCAGCAGGCCGATTTCCTCCTTGGTGGTGGAAGCGGCATCTACGATACCGCTGACCTGTCCGCCGCAGAGAACGAGAATTCGGTCGCACAGCTCCAGAAGGACGTCAAGATCTTCGCCGACATAGATAACGGCAACGCCCTTCATTTTCTGTTCTGTAAGCAAATTATATATAGTATAGGAAGTATTGATGTCCAGACCACGGACGGCATAGGCCGTCATGAGGACGGTGGGGTTGGAGGCGATCTCGCGACCCACCAGAACCTTCTGGACGTTACCGCCGGAAAGGCGGCGCAGGGGCGTCCGGTTGATGTCCGGTGTGACGACCTCCAGATCGGTGACGATCTTTTCTGCCAGAGCGGCAGGAATCTTACGGTCGGTAAAAATGCTCTTGCCTTCCCGGAAGGTACGGAGCTTGATATTTTCGGTGATGTTCATGGAGCCGACCAGACCCATACCGAAGCGATCTTCGGGAACGAAGGAAAGAAGAATACCCGTATTGATAATATCCAGCGGGTCCATCCCGTTCAGGGTGGTTTTCTTCCCGTCGGGGGCAATGTAACGGATATTGCTTCCCTCTTCCAGCTTCTGCAGGCCGCTGATGGCCTCCAGCAGTTCCTTCTGACCGGAACCGGCAACACCGGCGATACCCAAAATCTCGCCGCCCATGGCGGTGAAGGTCACATTGTCCAGCTTCTTGACCCCTTCCTTGTCACGGACGGTCAGATTTTCAACTACAATGCGATCCTTCAGATCGGGATTCTTGGGGCGGTCAATGTTCAGGGAAACGCTGTGACCCACCATCATGTCCGTCAGAGACTGCTGGGTGGCGTCGCAGGTGTCCACACAACCGATGTACTGACCCTTGCGGAGAACCGCAACCCGGTCGGATACGTCCAGCACCTCATGAAGCTTGTGGGTGATGATGATAATGGCTTTGCCGTCCTTTTTCATGTTCCGCATGACGGCGAAGAGCTTATCCGTCTCCTGAGGCGTCAGAACGGCGGTAGGTTCGTCCAGAATCAGAACGTCGGCACCCCGGTAGAGCACCTTCACGATCTCAACGGTCTGCTTCTGGGAAACGGACATATCGTAAACCTTCTGATCCGGGTCGATTTCAAAGCCGTAACGATCGGCAATGTCCTTCACAGCCTTGCGGATGGAATTGCGATCCAGCTTACCCTTGTCGCCTTCCAGACCGAGAATGATATTTTCCGCGGCGGTAAACACATCAACCAGTTTAAAGTGCTGGTGGATCATGCCGATGCCGTAGTGGAAGGAGTCCTTCGGGGATTTGATGGTAGCCGGCTTGCCATCTACGAATATCTCGCCCTCGTCGGGAAAGTAGATGCCGCCCAGCATATTCATCAGTGTGGTTTTGCCGCTGCCGTTCTCACCCAGAAGGGAGAGAATTTCACCCTTCCGCAGAGAGAGGTTGATTCCGTTATTGGCGACGACAGAACCGAACCGCTTGGTAATATTGCGTAACTCAATGGCATTTTCAATCGTGGGAGTTATCTCTTTTTTTTCCAAGGCTCTCATCCTTTCTAATTATAATAGTGTAAAAAGGTGTTTTTCCAAAAGAATGAGGAAAAGTCGGGGAATCTATGAATCAAGGATGAAATTCATCCGAATTTTCTAAATCAAAATTCCTTTGGGATTGGAAAAAGGGAGCTGCGTGCGCAGCTCCCTATGCAAACAGAGCTTAGTTCAACTCAGTGATACCGTCGATTCTCAGCTGGAAGGACGGTGCGGACTGGAAGTAGGATTCGTGATAGTAGCCGTCGATGATGGCCTCATCGGTGTCGGGAGCCCAGTCGCCGTCAGAGTCGGTTGCGAATGCGCTGGTGACTTCCGCGCCGCCAACCGTAAAGGTCTTGACGTCGAATACATGGATGGAGCCGTCCTTCAGACCTGCAATGACTTCGTCAACCTTTTCCTTGGTGCCTTCGGCAACCTCGGGCCCCAGGGTGGTCAGCGCAACAGCGTCCTTGTCGAAGCCTTCCGCCCAGTTGGTATCGAACTCTTCACCGTTCATGTGAGCCTTGATTGCGTAAGTATAGAAGACGCCCCATTCGTTGGTGGGAGACACCAGAGAAGCGGTGGGAGCAGCGGTGAGCATGTCGATGTTGTAGCCCACGGAGTAGACGGTGGTGCCTGCATCCAGAGCGGACTGGCAAGCGGAGGGAGCGCCGGTGGAGTCAGCGTGCTGACCGATGATGACGCAGCCTTCGCCGATGAGCTGCTCTGCAGCGGCCTTCTCAGCGGTGATGTCGAACCAGGAGCTGGTGTACAGAACGCTCATAACAACGTTGGAGTACACGGACTTGATGCCCAGATAGAATGCGGTGTAGCCGGAAACCACTTCTGCGTAGGGATATGCGCCAACGTAACCGATCTTCACATTGCCTGCGTCGTCCTTGTTCTTCGCGGCCAGCTTGCCCTGAGCTTCCAGCTCAGCGATCTTCATACCGGCAACCACACCGGCGGCATAGCGGGCTTCGTAGATTTCGGTGAACGCATTGTGGAAGTTGGACAGGCCGGATGCCTTAGCGGTATCGCCGGTCATGGCAACGATCTGAACCTCGGGGTTCTGCTCAGCGGCCAGCTTTGCATAGTCCTGATGGCCGTAGGAGTTGGTGAACACCAACGTGCAGCCCTGATCGATGCAGTCTTCGATTGCGGTCTTGCAGGTTTCGTCCTCGCCGATGGCATACTTCCAAACCACATTGTCGGTTTCGGAGAGGCCGAGAGCGGCGCAGGCTTCCTTCAGGCCGTTGATGTGAGCCAGGGTGTAGCCTTCGTTTTCGTCGCCGACGAGAACGGCGCCGATTTTAACGTCGGACTTGGCGGGTGCGTCTCCTCCGCCTTCGCCGTCGCCGCTGCAGGCAGCGAACAGGCAGGTGATCATTGCCAATGCAAGGATAAGCGCTAATACTTTCTTCATTTTTGTTCCTCCTCATTGTTTGGGTGTTACCCCAAGAACTATGTTGACCACTCATTGAAGATATATGTGGCCCTCACTGTCATTATAATAGCGAATAAATTTGAAATACTCAAGTTTTTTTTGCAGGAAAACCGCCGTTCCAAAAAAATTTGTAGACTTCCTCAAAAACTTTGTATCAAAAATGAGCAAAGTGCCGATTGGTAACTCCAATGTATTAAATCGAAAAAACGTGGGAATAACAAATTGAAAAAATATGAAAAAACCTGTTGACAAATGGGAGAAAGTGGGATATAATAGC
>JAEDOJ010000061.1 GCA_016302015.1 Oscillospiraceae bacterium
GCCTGCACCACGGGATGCTTGTCCTTCAGCGCCTCCAGAACCTCCGCATTGGTGGAATAGCCGCTTTTGGTCTTTTTCACCGGAGGCAGCTCCAGCTTTTGAAACAGCAGATCGCCCAACTGCTTGGTGGAGTTGATATTGAATTCTCCCTCCGCATAGCCGAAGATCAGTTTTTCACAGGCGGCGATCCGTTCCCCCAGCATGGCGCCGAAGCTGCGAAGGGCTTCCCTGTCCACCAGCATTCCGTCCGCTTCCATATTGGCAAGGACACGGCAGAGGGGAAGTTCAATGTTATAATATAGTTCCTCCATGCCGTGCTCCTTCAGACCGGCGGACAGAACCGGATACAGCCGGGAGATGGCAGCCGCTTCCCCGGCCTGTCCCTCTTCCAGGGCTGTCTGGCAAAAGTCGGAAAGGAGAACGGACAGGTCATATTTCCCCCGGGTGGAATCCAGCAGGTAGGCGGCAACCTCCGTGTCGAATACAATCCCCTCCGCCGGGAGGGCATAGTCCAGCAGGCGGCGCATCAGCGTCTTACTGCCATGAACCGTCAGAGCGTATTTCCCGGAGAACAGTTCTCCGAGGACGGCGTCCTGACAGCCGCCCTGAAAGAGGGTGACCGTCTCCCCGCAGCAGACCCCAATGGCTGAAAAATCCTCCTTCACGGAGACGCAGACATGATCCGCCTGAGCAAATTCCTCAAAATATTTTGGGTCAGCATATCCCGCTTCCCGGACAGTAACACCCTGTGCCGGTGCTTCCTCCACCGCCGCAGGTTCAAAGGCGGCAGACCGAAGGCCGTATTTGTCGATGAGCTTTTGAAACTCCAATCTTACGAAAAGCTCATACAATTCTTTCCCATCGGGCGCCTGCACCAGATTCTGGGAGGGATAGAACTCTATGGGCGCATTCTTCCGAATCGTCGCCAAATCATAGGAAAGGTAGGCAGAGTCCCTGCCGTTTTCCAGCTTCTCATACAGCTTGCCCTTCATATTGGCGGGAGTCAGATTTTCATACACCCCGTCCAAGGTGCCGTATTTTTGCAGCAGGGTGCTTGCGGTCTTTGGGCCAACACCGGCTACGCCGGGAATGTTATCCGAGCTGTCTCCCATCAACGCCTTTAAGTCAATCAGCCGGACAGGCTCCAGCCCGTACTCCTCCCGAAACACCTGAGGCGTATAGTTGGTAGAGAGGGTTTGACCTGCCTGGGTACGAACCAGCTTCACCGTCACCCGGTCATTCACTAACTGCAGGCTGTCCCGGTCGCCGGTGAGAATCACGCAGTCCCAATTTTCCTCGGTGCAAATCCGGGAGACCGTGCCGATCACATCATCCGCCTCCCAGCCCTGACATTCGTAGATGGGAATGTTCATGGCCCGCAGCACGTCCTTCATCACCGGCATCTGCATGGCAAGCTCCTCCGGCATCCCGTGCCGGGTGGCCTTATAGCCCTCGTACTGCAGGTGGCGGAAGGTGGGGCCGTGGAGGTCGAAGGCCACGCACAGGGCGTCGGGTTTTTCCTCCCCCCGCACCTTCTCTAAAATATTCAAAAATCCATAAATCGCATTGGTAAACAGTCCGTCCCGGGTGGTCAGGGGACGAATCCCGTAAAACGCACGGTTAATGACGCTGTTGCCGTCAAGGATCATCAGCTTCATAGGGCTTCCTCCCTTCAGATTCGCTTCCACTTTGCTCCCTGGGGGGTATCAATGATTTCAATGCCTCTGGCTTTCAACTCGTCACGGATGCGGTCGGCCTCTGCCCAGTTCTTTGCCTTCTTCGCTTCGGCACGGGCTGCCACCAGACCGTCAATTTCCGGATCGGACTCGTATTCCTCCTTGGGCTGCTTCTCCCGATAGGCCTGCGCGGCCTCCAGAAGATTCAGTCCCAGCACAGAATCGAAGTCCTTCAGCGCAGCCAGCTTTGTGGCGTCGGTGGTCTTTGCCTTCAGCACGTCATAGATGGCGGTCACCGCAAGAGAGGTATTCAGGTCGCTGTTCAGGGCGGTCTCGAACCGCTGCTTCAATGCGGCGAGAGCCTCCTCCTCCACCTGTCCTTTATCCTCTAACTGGGCAATTCTGGCAATCAGCTTCTCATAGGTCACCGCCGCGTTATCCAGATTCTCCCAGGTGAAGACCAGATTCCGGCGATAATGGCTCTGGAGGCAGAACAGGCGGTAGACCAGCGGGTCATAGCCCTTCTCTTCCAGCAGGGAAACCGTCAAAAATTCCCCCTTGGATTTGGACATTTTGCCGTCGGAGGTGTTTAAGTGGTGGACATGGAACCAGTAATTGCACCACTTATGCCCCAGATATGCCTCGGACTGGGCAATCTCATTGGTATGGTGGGGGAAGGCGTTGTCAATCCCGCCGCAGTGGATATCCATATCCTCTCCCAGATGCTTGATGCTGATGCCGGAGCACTCGATATGCCAGCCGGGATAGCCAACGCCCCAGGGAGAATCCCACTTCAGCGCCTGATCCTCAAACTTGGACTTGGTAAACCAGAGAACAAAGTCGTTTTTGTTCCGCTTGTTGGCGTCCTCTTCCACGCCCTCCCGGACGCCCACCTCCAGATCGTCCTCCTTGTGGTCGTTGAACACATAGTATTTTTCCAGACGGGAGGTGTCAAAATACACGTTGCCTCCGGCCTGATAGGCATAGCCCTTCTCCAACAGGGTCTGTACCATGTGAATAAACTCTCCGATGCAGTTGGTGGCAGGCTCCACCACGTCGGGAATCTTGATATTCAGCTTCCTGCAGTCCGCAAAAAAGGCGTCCGTATAGTATTTTGCGATCTCCATGACGGACTTATGCTCCCGTTTTGCGCCCTTGAGCATTTTATCCTCGCCGGTGTCCGCATCGGAAGCCAGATGGCCCACATCGGTGATGTTCATGACCCGCTTTACATTGTAGCCCATGTAACGCAGGCTCTTCTCCAGCACGTCCTCCATGATATAGCTGCGGAGGTTGCCGATATGGGCGTAGTGATAGACCGTAGGGCCGCAGGTGTACATCTTCAGAACGTCGGGATGATTGGGAACGAACAGTTCCTTCTTATGGGTGAGCGAATTGTAAAGATACATTTTATTTTCCCTCCAGTTGTTTTTCAAGAGCGGCAATCCGCTCGGTGAGATAGTCTAATTCCGCGCGAATGGGGTCGGGGGTGTGAATCTGATCCAGTTTTTCGCCGTTGAGCCGAACCACCCGTCCCGGGACGCCCACCACCGTGGAATTGGGAGGAACCTCCCGGAGCACCACCGCATTGGCTGCGATTCTTGCGTTATCCCCCACGGTAAAAGGCCCTAAGACCTTTGCGCCGCAGCCGATCATCACATTGTTACCGATGGTGGGGTGCCGTTTTTCCCGCTGGGCGCCGGTGCCGCCCAGGGTCACCCCCTGATACAGCAGGCAGTCATCTCCGATCTCCGCCGTGGCGCCGATGACGATGCCGGTGCCGTGGTCAATGACCAGCCGTCTGCCGATGGTGGCTGCGGGATGAATCTCCACGCCGGTACGGCGTTTCCCGATCTGAGAAATCCACCGCCCAATCAATTTACATTTATGGGTAAAAAACCAGTGGGCAATTCGGTAATAAATCTGGGCATGCAGGCCGTTATAGAGCCAGAAAATCTCAAATTTACTTCTTGCTGCCGGGTCGTTTCGCTGGTATGCTTCCAAGGTTTCCATCAACCGCATGATCTCGCCTCCAAAATTAAAACCGCCCCCGGAGAAAACACTCCAGAGGCGGTTGAACCGCGGTTCCACTCTGATTTCTTGCTATAGCCTTACGACGGCCAACGGGGTCTCCCCTCGCTCACGAACGCACTTTCGCCTGACCTCCGCTGCGGCAGCTTTCAGCCGGTGACTGCCACTCTCTGCTGCGTCGGCACAGGGTACTCTTTTCGATCAACGCGATATTTTCTATTATATTACCAGATTGGTCTTCCCGTGTCAAGATTTCCCCACCAGGACATCCCGATTTTTCACAAAATATTCCACGCCGGAATACAGGGTAATCGCTGCAATGGCAGCCACGACGACCCAATGCAGAACCTCTGTGAAGCTGCCCCAAACATAGGTATTCACCAGCTCTCCGGCACAGGTTCCGTCAAAAAACAGCATCAGGCACAGACCGGCCATGGTAATGGCCGTCTTCATTTTGCCGGAATAGGCGGCGGCGATCACTCTGCCGTTGCCTACGGCAATCAGCCGCAGGCCGGTGACGGCAAACTCCCGGAAGAGGACAATCATCAATGCCCATGCAGGAAATCTGCCCCATTCGCAAAACACCGCCATGGCTGCAATGACCAGAATCTTATCCGCCAGCGGGTCAAGGAACTTGCCCAGATCCGTCACCTGATGGTATTTCCTTGCGATTTTTCCGTCAATCAGGTCGGTAATGCTGGCAATGGCAAAGACCGCCAGAGCCACGAACTGCATATAGGGGCTCCAGGCCTTCAGATACATACACAGGATGAACACCGGCACCAGCGCCAGCCGTGCCATGGTAAATTTTGTTGCTGTTGTCATTGGTCGGCCTCCTGTACTTCTCCCACCAGATCACCGTCGCAGACCCCGGTGATTTGAACCATTACAAAGGAACCCGGATGGATGGTCTCTTCCCCGGTGAAGACCACTCTGCCGTCAATCTCAGGGGAATCTCCATAGGTTCTGCCGAAATACCGGTCGGTTTCCGGGTCATAGCCCTCGCACAGAACCTCCAGCTCCGTGCCGATTCTTGCTTCATTGCAGGCATCCATAATGCGGGACTGCAATTCGTTGACGATTTCTGCCCGGCGGACAGCGATTTCCTCCTCCGGATGCTCCATCCGTGCCGCGGCGGTTCCCTCCTCGGGAGAGAAGGCGAAAGCGCCTACCCGCTCCAGCTTATGTACCCGCAGCCAGTCGCACAGCTCCTCAAACTCTGCCTCCCCCTCGCCGGGAAGGCCGGTAATCAGGCTGGTGCGGATCACCACGCCGGGAATCCGCTCTCTCAGCTTGGCAAACAGTGCGTCCAATTCCTCCCGGTTGCCCCGGCGGTTCATCTTCTTCAGAATGGTATCGTTCACGTGCTGGATGGGGATATCCATATACTTTACGATCTTCGGCTCAGAGGCAATGACCTCAATCAGTTCGTCGGTCATTTCATCCGGATAGAGATAGTGGACACGAATCCAGTGGAGTTTTTCAATTTTACACAGCTCCCGCAGCAGCTCCGGCAGCTTCCGCTCTCCGTAGAGATCGATGCCGTAGCGGCTGGTGTCCTGGGCCACCACGATCAGCTCCTTCACCCCGTCCTCCGCCAGCATTCTGGCTTCGTACAGGCAGTCATCCATGGTGCGGCTGCGGAATTTGCCCCGCAGAGAAGGAATCACGCAATAGGAGCAGTGGTTATCGCAGCCCTCGGCAATTTTCAGGAAGGCATAGTACTCCGGGGTGGTGAGAATCCGTCCCACCTCATCCACCGGGGCGTTGATATCATCAAATCGGCTGACCCGCCGATCCTCCAGAAGCTGCTTCACCGCATGGACAATATAACCGTAGCTGCCCGTGCCGAGAATGCCGTCCACCTCCGGAAGCTCCGTCAGGATTTCCCCCTGATACCGCTGGGAAAGACAGCCGGTGACCAAAATTTTCCCGATCACCCCCGCCGCCTTCAGCTCGCCCATGGCCAGAATATTGTCGATGGCTTCGCTTTTTGCGGAATCTATGAAGCCGCAGGTGTTGATGATCACCACATCCGCGCCCTCCACGGAGGCCGTAATTTCATAACCGGCTTCCCGAAGCAAATACATCATTTGTTCCGCGTTTACCTGGTTCTTTGCACAACCCAGAGAAATAACTCCAATCCGATTGCCCATATGCAAATTCCCTCTTTCGTTATTCGTCGAAAAATTCTTCCTCCGGGGCGTAGCGTTCCAGCCCGCTCCGGATGTCATCCCAGCTATGACCTCTGCGGAGCAGTGCGTCCGCAGCTTTTTTCCATTCGTTCCTGTCCGGCTGTCTGCCCCGGAAGCGCCGGCGGAGAAAGTCGTCAATGGCGTCTGCCTGCTCCGGCAGAGCCTCCAGCGCTTCCTCCCAGTATTCCCGGGGCACGCCCTTGGCATAGAGCATCTGGCGGATTCTGGCGGCGCCGTAGCCCCGGGCTGCCCCGCTGCGAACCACCTGCTGTGCCACCTGACGGTCATCCACCAGCTTCAGTTCCTCCAGCCACCGCACCGCGTCTTTGGCATCCTCCGGGGTTTCCCCTTTCTGCACCAGACGCTTTTCCAGTTCGCCCCTGGTCACAGCGGCGGCGGAAACAATCCGCACCGCCCGGTTTTTCGCAGAGGCGGCGGCATTGGCCCGCCGGATTTCCTTCAGCAGACGCTCCTCCACCTCCGCTCCGGCATAGAGACCAAAATCTCCCACCACGGTGGGCATCAGCAGCAGACTGCTTCCGTCCTCCAGCCGCACCCGCAGCTTTCCCGCCGGCGACCGGGTCTGCTCCACGGCGTTAACCTTCATCAAAATCCTCGGCGGAGACGTCTACCGCCTTCCCCGCAGGCTTTGCGGCAGACTTGGAACGGGCGCTCTGCACCTCCGCCAGATGGCTGCGAACCTTTGCTTCCAGCTCGGCCGCCAGCTCAGGACGGGACTTGATATACTGCTTGGCATTATCCCGTCCCTGACCGATGCGCTCGTCACCGATGGAGAACCAGCTTCCGCTCTTGTTCACCAGCTCCAGCTCCACCGCCATATCCAGCAGCTCGCCGTACTTGGAAATACCCTCGCCGTACATGATGTCGAAAACTGCCTCACGGAAGGGAGGCGCAACCTTATTTTTAATGACCTTCACCCGGGTGCGGTTGCCCACAAGGGTGGTGCCGTCCTTAATGGGCTCCACCTTCCGAACATCCAGACGGACGGAGGAATAGAACTTCAGGGCATTGCCGCCGGTGGTGGTCTCCGGGTTGCCGTACATGACGCCGATCTTCATACGAAGCTGGTTGATGAAAATCACCACGCAGTTGGTCTTGGCAATGGTACCCGCCAGCTTACGCAGCGCCTGAGACATGAGTCTTGCCTGCAGGCCAACGAAGGCATCGCCCATTTCGCCTTCAATTTCCTGACGGGGCACCAGAGCGGCCACGGAGTCCACAACCACCACATCAAGAGCGCCGGAACGCACCAGCGCGTCGGTGATTTCCAATGCCTGCTCGCCGGTGTCCGGCTGGGAAACCAGCATGGAATCAATGTCCACGCCGATTGCCGACGCATAGGCAGGGTCCAGGGCATGCTCCGCATCCACGAAGGCAACCTCGCCCCCCCGCTTCTGAGCCTCGGCCACAACATGAAGCGCCAGGGTGGTCTTACCGGAGGACTCAGGGCCATAAATCTCCACAATTCTCCCCCGGGGCAGGCCGCCGATGCCCAGCGCCGCATCCAGAGCCAGAGATCCGGTGGGAATGGCGTCCACATTCAGCTCAGGCCGGTCGCCCAGACGCATGACGGAGCCTTTGCCAAAATTCTTTTCGATCTGCCGCAGGGCAGTATCCAACGCTTTTTTCTTATCTTCCGCAGGGGCGGGAGCTTCATAATTGGGTTTCTTTGATGCCATAGTTAATCCTCCTTCTGGGCCAGCACTGCCCGAATAATATCCGCGGTATCTTTTCTCAATTCTTTCACGGTGAAGCCCCCGTCTTCCAACAGACGGCACACCGCATCCTCCTGACCCAGACCGAATTCAAAACAGATCCAGCCGCCGGGATTCAGGGCTTTCCGGAAATTCTTTATGATTGCCCGGTAGAAATCCAGACCATCCTCCCCGCCGTGAAGGGCAAGATGGGGTTCGTAATTTTTTACGGAGTCTTCCAAGGTTTCCATCTCCGCCGTGGTGATATAGGGAGGGTTGGAAACGATCAGATCATAAGTACCCAAAAAGGGCTGGGCAGGCTTCAGGACGTCAATGGGCAGGCACTTCACCCTTGCAGTCAATTTTTGATCCGTGGTGTTTTTTCGGGCCACCCGCAGGGCATCCTGGGAAACGTCTCCCAAGGTTACCTTGGCATCCTTCACCCGCTTTGCA
>JAEDOJ010000062.1 GCA_016302015.1 Oscillospiraceae bacterium
AGACGAGAGACACCTCAGATTTTTTACTCGGCAAATACCTGCTTCAGCTTCACAAAGCGGGGCATACCGTCCTCGTAACGCAGGCCGGTCTCGCCCTTGATCAGGGGAGCGCAGTACTTGATGAAGTCGGCGGTCACGTTGGAATGATCCTCGGTGATCCATTCCAGGGGAACCTTCTTCTCAAAGTTTGCAACCTTCTCCAGATCAAAGAGAACGTAGTTGCACTTGTAGCCGTTTTCACGGTCGCAGCTAAAGCCAACCATCTTTCCGGTCTCGCCGGCAATGGCAGCCTCCACAGCGGTCTTGCCGGAGTTGAAGGACTCCTCAATATCGGTGGCGGAAGCGCAGTGAGCGGCGCAGCGCTGGAGCAGGGACAGCTCAATGCCCCGAACCTTGACGCCCAGCTTTTCCTTCACCACGTTGGCCAGACGGGAAGCCAGACCACCCAGCTGCGCGTGACCGAAGCCGTCGGTGCCGGAGGTCTTTGCCTCGGAAACGAAGGAGCCGTCGGCATAATGAACGCCCTCGGAAACGGCAACGATGCAGTTGCCCTTTTCCTTATAAATGCGCTCCACGTCGGAGGTGAACTGATCCATGTCGAAATCCACCTCGGGCAGGTAGATCAGATCGGGACCGTCGCCCTTCTCGCCGGCCAATGCGGCGGCGGCAGTCAGCCAGCCGGCGTGACGGCCCATGCACTCGATGATGGTAACCATACCCTTGTCGTAAACCTTGCTGTCACGGGAAACTTCCATGACGGAGGTTGCGATGTACTTGGCTGCGGACGCAAAGCCGGGGCAGTGGTCGGTGCCGAAGAGGTCGTTGTCGATGGTCTTGGGAACGCCGAAGACCCGGCACTCATAGCCCACCTTCTTCATGTAGCGGCTGACCTTGTTGCAGGTATCCATGGAGTCGTTGCCGCCGTTGTAGAAGAAGTAGCGAATGTTGTACTTTTTGAAGATCTCGAGAATGCGCTTGAAGTCCGTGTCGTCCACCTCGGGATCGGCGATCTTATAACGGCAGGAGCCCAAAGCGGAAGAGGGCGTATAGCGCATCAGCTCCAGCTCGGCGGGATCTTCCTCGTCCATGACCATCAGACGGTCGTTGAGGATGCCCATGATGCCGTGGTGCATGCCGTAAACCTTGGTAATGCAGTCGCTCTCCAGTGCGGTCTTGATGACGCCGTATGCGCTGGCGTTGATCACAGCAGAGGGGCCGCCGGACTGACCGATGACCGCTGCGCCTACAAGTTTTTCAGTTGCCATTTATGATACCTCCGTACGATCTGTGCATAGCACAAAATTTTACCGATACAGTATACCACAAGTTGGAATGCAATGCAAGAAGGCAGGAAAAAAATCCTCCGGGGGAGAGAAAAATATTGCATTTTTCCACAGGGAATGCTATGATAAGATCAAAGAAATATGCAAATTGCAGAGGAGATGTTTCTTTGAGTAAGATGGAAGTTACAATTCAGGATATTCTCTGGGCAATGCGGAAATACCTGATCTGGATCATTTTGTCCTCGGCGCTTTTCGGCGTCGCGGCATGGGCGTATACCACATTTTTCATTGAACCCATTTACTCCACCAGCTTCAAAATGGGCGTCAGCTCCAACGAGCGCCAGAGCGGCGCCGTGGTTACCAGCACCGAGCTGAATACGGAGCAGCGGATTGCCTACACCTACCAGGTGCTGCTCACCAGCCAGCCGGTGATGGACGGTCTGAAGGCGTATTTGGGCAAGCCCCTGACCTCCAGCATTTCCGGAGAGGTGAAGGGCGCTACCATGGTCATCGAGATCACGGTGAAGGACACCGATCCCGAGCGTGCCGCAGAGACGGCAAACGCCGTGTCCGTGGTTGCGCCCCAGGTGCTGGGCTCCCTTCCCATCGGCGGCATTCTCTACAGCATCGAGACCGCCAAGGTTCCCACCAGTCCCATTTCTCCCAGTCTGCCCTCCAACATCGGCACCGGCGCCGTCCTGGGCTTCCTGCTGGCCTGCCTGGTCATCGTCCTGCGGGTGCTGCTGGACACGACCATCTGGCGTGAGGAGGATCTGGAGCGGGGCTTCGATCTGCCCGTACTGGGCAGCGTGCCCAGCATGAGGCCGGATGTCGTGGCCAAGCGCCGGAAGACAAGGAGGTAGGTTATGAGCTTGATTTCAAAAAAGAAAAAAACGGATACCCGTACGCCGGGAGATTATCCCCGTCTGAATCAGGACAGTCCCTTTGCCATTAAGGAAGCCTATAACTCCATTCGTACCAAGCTGATTTTCACCGGAAAAGGGGAAAAATGTCCGATTTTTGCGGTGACCAGCCCCATGGCGGGAGACGGCAAGAGCACCAATGCGGTGGGTCTTGCGGTGTCCATTGCCACGGCGGAGCAGCGGGTTCTGCTCATCGACGCGGATATGCGAAAGCCCTCTGTTCACCATTATTTCAATCTGGACAGCAGACGCAGCGGCCTGAGTGAGATTCTGGCGGGACTGACCACGGAGATCAAGCTCTCCACCACGGACAATCCCAACCTCTCCGTGCTCACGGCGGGGCAGATTCCTCCCAACCCTGCGGAGCTGCTGGGCTCGAAGCAGCTGGACGTGCTGCTGGACTATGTCCGCCAGTATTTTGACTATATCATTATTGATATGCCCCCTGCCAATATCGTCACGGATGCCAGCATCGTTGCGGAAAAAGTTACCGGCTACGTTCTGGTGGTGCAGAGCGGCAAGACCCATCAGCAGGAGCTGAAGGACGCCATCCAGCAACTGAAGGACGTGAACGGCAACATTGTGGGCGTGATCCTGAATGACCCCGGCAATAAGATCGACACCCACTACAGCACCCATTACAACCGGTATTATCGCTATGGAAAATATAAATATTATGGCGAAGAGGGGCGGAAAAAATCAAAGTAAGGCGGTGGCAGCTTGAATATTGACTTTCATGCCCATATCCTTCCCGCAGCCGACCACGGCAGCGACGGCCTGGACACCTCCCTGCGTCAGTTGACCCTTGCAAGGGAGGCGGGGATCGACCTGATTGCGGCCACGCCTCATTTTTATCCCCGGAAGGAGTCTCCGGAGCAGTTTTTCCGCCGCCGGGCAGAGACTGCGGCGCAGCTGCGGCAGGCTCTGGAGGGAGGGGATTACCCGGAGGTGCGGATCGGCAGCGAGACAAACCTGTGCCGTGGCCTGCACCATATGGAGCAGGTGGAGGAGCTTTGCCTCCAGGGGACGAAGGTGCTGCTGCTGGAGCTGCCCGGGGATTTTTCCATCCGCGGCTATGAAGACACCCTTGAGAGCCTTCTGTACGACAGAAAGCTGACGGTGGTGCTTGCCCATATCGACCGCTACCCCACCAATACCGTGGAGGCGCTCATGGAGATGGGCTGCCTGGCGCAGTTGAACGCGGAGTCCTTCTGCCATTGGCGTACCCGGAGACGGTCTGTGGATTGGGCGAAGGACGAGCGGATTGTGGCGCTGGGCAGCGACATCCACGGCGTTCAAACCGGCTATGGGGACTTTGAACGGATGCGCCGGCGTCTGGGAACCGTCTATGACGGGGTGATGGAGCGCACCGAAGCCCTGTTGGGACGATAAAAAACCGGCTTGTCAGGAGAGAACTTCTGACAAGCTGTTTCAAATTTTACATTAGAAAGAAGATGCCATTATGAACGGCACACAAGCCATTGAATACATCCATTCCTACTGCTGGAAAGGCTCCGTTCCGGGGCTGAGCCGTACCTTTGACCTGCTGAACCGCATGGGCAATCCCCAGAACCGGACAAAATTTGTCCATATCGTGGGAACCAACGGCAAGGGCAGCACCGCCGCCATGACGGCGGCCATTTTGCGGAAGGCCGGGTATACCACCGGTCTGTATACCTCTCCCTATATCATCCGCTTTCATGAGCGGATGCAGGTCAACGGGGAGGAGATCTCCGATGAGGAGCTGGGGGAGATCACCGGGTTTGTGAAGCCCCATGCGGAGGCCATGGAGGATCATCCCACGGAATTTGAACTGGTGACCGCCATTGCCATGGAATTTTTTGCCAGAAGGACCTGCGATATCGTGGTGCTTGAGGCGGGAATGGGGGGAGCCATGGATTCCACCAACATCATCAGCGCTCCTGAAGCGGCGGTCTTTACCAACATCGGTCTGGATCACACGGAGTATCTGGGAAACACCCTGGAAGCCATTGCCCAGACCAAGGCCGGTATTATCAAAGAAGGCACGGAAGTGGTCTATTATCCTGTGAACGACAGGGTAGACGCAGTTTATCACCGCATTGCCGGGGAGAAAAATGTCCCTGTTCACCGGGTGGATTTTGATGCCATTGTTCCCGAAAGCCACAGTCTGGAGGGACAGGTGTTCGATTATCAGGACAGAACCAACCTGCTGCTGCCCCTGCTGGGCAGCCACCAGCTCCGCAACGCGGCGGTGGCGATCACCGTGATCGACGTGCTGAAGGGTCGGGGCTGGAAAATCAGTGAAGAAAACCTCCGGGACGGCCTGAGAGAGGTTCGCTGGCCCGGCCGCTTCGAGCTGCTGCGGAAAGACCCTGTGTTCGTGGTGGACGGAGGGCATAATCCCCAGTGTATGGCCGCTCTGGCAAAAAATCTCCGGGATTATCTGCCGGACGTGCCCCTGACCGCCCTGACCGGCGTCATGGCGGACAAGGACTATGTGGATATGTACCGTCTGGTGGAGCCGTATATCTCCCGCTTTGTCACGGTGACGCCGGAGAATCCCAGAGCCTTGCCTGCTCCGGAGCTGGCAAAGACGCTGGAGCAGTTCGGCAAGCCGGTCTATGCCTGCGAAAGCGTGAAGGCCGGTGTGGAAAAGGCGATTTCCCTTACCGGCAAGGGCGAAGCCGTGGTGGCCTTCGGCAGCCTGTATATGGTGGGGGACATCCGCAGCGCCGCAAAGAAATAACAAAAAACCGGTCATTCGACCGGTTTTCGCATTTTTGCGCCGCACCCCTGCCTCCCTCGTCAGAGGGGGCCATGGGCTGATGCAGACCTTATGGTTTCCCCGCACGAAAGGCTCCCTTGTGTAAAGGGAGTTGGCACGGCTCAAGCCGTGAATGAGGGATTGCCCGGGAAAAACTTCGATTTTCCGGGAAGTAAGGTGAAAACAATCACATTTTTTCCATCAACCCCTCCGGGTCACCGATCGGTGACCCACCTCCCCTTACACAGGGGAGGCTTTGGCTTGTGCGAATCTGACATTTTTTCAACAGTATGAAACCGGTCATTCGACCGGTTTTTTTGTTCTCCAAATCAATTTCCTTGTCCTGTCTTTCGGGACTTCCCTCTCAGGCAGCTCCAGTTCATAGGTGCCGCAGCAGTTGATCAGTGTGGTTCCCTGATGCACCCGCACCCGCTTTTCCCAGTTTTGCAGATGGACATGGCCGAACAGCCAGTATTCCGGCGGATAATCCTGCAGCAGCTTCCGCATGGAGGCGAAGCCCTGATGCGCCGGGTCCTCCCGGTCGCCCAGCCCCTCCGGCGCCGCGTGGGAGACGATCACATTCACGCCTCCGCAGCGGCGGAGCTTCCATTTCAGCCGGGAAATCCTGCGCCCCATCTGCCGGTCGGTGTATTGATGGGGGCCGGGACGGTATCGTTTGCACCCGCCCAAGCCCAGAAAACGAACGCCGTTGTATTCCACAATGGCCCCGTCGATGCAGTCGCAGCCCTCCGGGGGCTTTACCCCATAGTGCTCGTCATGATTGCCATGGACATAGAGCAGGGGACAGCGAGCCATGGTGACAAGAAAGCTGAGATACTCCGCCTTCAGGTCGCCGCAGGAGAGAATCAGATCGTATTTGCTGAGCTTCCCCGGAGTATAGTAATCCCACAAGCCCCGGTTTTCCTCATCCGATACAATCAGAATTTTCATTGTCCCGTTTCTCCTCTGTCACCGGAATCCGCTCCCGGTAGATTCCAAGCTCCCGCACCATATCTCTGGAAAAGGGAAGCAGGTCATCAAAGGCGGGAATGCTTCCCACCACACCCTCGCACAGCCAATCCATATGGATCAGCTCGTCCATGGGGAAGCCTGCCTCGCCGGTGTTTCGTATATTGCCCTCCTGATCCATGATTTTTCGGGCAAAAACATCCAGCGTGTGGTCCGAAATGGCCTGCTTCAGCAGGAGCGCCAGACGGCGCACTCCCTCCGGCAGACGGTCAGACAGGTCGATATCAATGACGCCGCTGTCCATGCCCAGCCAGTAGTTCCGTGCCAGGGTGGTTTTGTCATTTTTCAGCTTCCCGGACAAAATGCCCCGGACGGCCTTTTCATAAAATTTTCCCCAGGCCCAGACAGGGGAGGCCAGAGGCATCAGTTCCCCTTGACCCTCCATGAGATAGGTGCCGTAGTTGCAGAAATCCAGATAGATTTTCGACTGAACCGGCACGTCCCGGTTGGAAATGACCCGGATTCCCTGGGAAAAGAAGTCCGCCTGGGGATTTCCTTTGGTGCAGGACCATCTCAAATGGATTTTTGCCCGGGGATTGGTCATCTGAGCGCCCAGCGCAAAGGCGTTGATGGAGGCGGGAACGCCGTAAATGGGGTAGGAGGCGATATACCCGATGCGGTCGTCCTGCGCCATGGCGCCTGCAATGGCGCCGGTGATAAATTTGCCCTCGTAGACCCGGCCGTAGTAGGTGCGGATGCTGGAATAGGGCTGATCCACGGAGCAGTTGAAGAAAAATACCTTGGGATATTTCAGGGCGGCCTTCAGGGTCGCCTTTCCCATTTTGGGAACGGTGGTAAAGACGGCCTGCGCTCCCTCCTCCACGGCGGTATCCAGACAGGCCTCCAGCTCCTCCCGGGTGTTGATATTATTATAGTATCGGATGGTGACCGCTTCACCCAGCGCCTGCGCCAGCTCCTGCATTCCCCGCTCGTGCCCCTTCGCCCAGCCGCTGTTTGCGGAGCTCAACTGCTGAATCAGGGCGACGTTCAAATGCTCCGGAACGGAGGAGATGATACGGGTGATCAGGCTGGGCTTTGTCCCTTCCTCCACGGTGGTTTCCAGTTGAACGGTTTCCTCCTGTACGGAAACCACATCGTTCCACAGGGCAGCCACGGACTTTTTCAGGTCTTCAGAGGACAGCTTGTTCAAATCCTCAAAGGGATATAACTGCAGCCAAAGCAGGAGCGCGTCTTCCGTGCGGATTTCCGGCTTCTTTGACTTTGCCTCCTCCAGAGCCTTGCGGAACAGGCACAGCCTTGACTGAAACGCCCGCACCTCCTCCTCTGACCAGACCTCTCCGGGCTTCTTTCCCAGGTAGGAAAGGAGCTTTTCATATTCCTTGGGACGGCGGAACTGAAGCGCGTACAGTCTGGTATCCTTGAAAAATTCCATGAATTCATAATAGGCCTGAATCCGGGGCTCCTCGGAATAGGGGGGAACCAGCCGCTTCACGTTGGCGTGAATTTTCGCCGCCCCGAAATACCGAAGCACGCTGACCCGCTTGTTCCCTTCCGTCACATAGAAATCGCCCAGATATTCGTAGCACTCAATGGGATCACGGATCCCGGTGTCGCTGAGATGAGCGTCACAGAGCAGCGTCCACTTCTGGCCAAACTCGGAATTATGGGGCAGGAGAGGAAGAAAACTGGCGGTAAAGGCGTCCGCTCTGGCGGCGGACTTGATGCCGATGATCCGGTCGGCGGGAATTTCCAGAAGCCCCAGATTCTGGGTGGTCATGGAGCTGATGTCGGGGAGCAGGTCGTCCAGCACAGCGGGGCCTGGCTCTTTTCCCGCGGTAAGCCTGTCGTGATATTCCTTTTCGCCCTGTCGCAGAGCCTGTAAATATTCTTCAGTGGCTGTTTGTAAAGACATTGCAACCTCCGGAACTGTAGTTTTGATACTAAAAACCGATTAAAATATTCATTTCAATCGGTTTTCAACGCCGTACCGGCGTTGCATTTTCGCGATGATAAGGTAAGCATCGCGAAAATACGTCTCGTACCAATCACGATATCGCAATTAAAATGTGCACTGCACATTTTAATTGGTGATTGG
>JAEDOJ010000063.1 GCA_016302015.1 Oscillospiraceae bacterium
AACCCGAACCAGCTTTGAAATAATCTCTTTTTTTGCTTCTTCCACGAAGCGTTCCCCCTCTTTGTCTTTGCGGCCGGCAGAAGCCGGATCATTTTTCTCTCTTTGCTCTGAATTTCCGAACCCGGTTTTTCAGCCACGGACGAAGGCTGAAAATCAGCTTCCGAAGCCGGAGCATCCAGGTCCAGACAACACAATACATACGGTAGAGCAGATTTTTGTTGGTCAGATGTCTTCCCTTCCGGACAAATTCCGTTGCAACGGCAATCATCTGATCCCGGCGCAGTCCCCTCTCCAGAATCCATTGATGATCACCGCAGCAGGTATAGGTGCCGTCCGCCTCCACCCGGACAATCCGGTGAAGCACAAAAGCACCGTCCTCCCTTCGGTAAAGCGGAAGATCATACTTCTTCAGCTCCCCGGTGATGGGCGACAGTGTGACCTGATCCCGATTTCCAAGAATAAACGGGTACATACTGCTGCCGGTAACGGTCAGCGTAAAGGAGCCGCCGTTTTCGAGAATCTCACGAATCAGCGGGTAATAGTCCGCTAACTGAATTTTAGTCAAGACAACCAGCCTCTTGCAGCTTCCGGATAAAGTCCGCAGAGCATTGCCGTGCCGTGGCTTCATCCACGTCGTATTCTCTGAGCAGAGCAGCGGTCAGGCTGTCCACGTCTCCGCCCTTTTCCAGTTCCTTCCACAAAAAAGCGCCGGATTCGTTCAGCGCAATCATCCCGTTAAAGTCCACAGATGCCGCACCCACAGGTACAACTATATGAGATCCTGCAATGGAGCGCAGCATCATTCCGGTTTTGGTTTTCATAGTCTCTCCTCCGTCTATTCTATAGATCATGGCAGCGGAGGCGGCATGGCGGCACTCCCCTACAATACTTAGAACAAGTATATCACATTTTTCTCCACAATGCAACGTTGTTTTTACGCATCAGAACTTTAGTTTGTGAAAGCAAACAGGCGCAGCGTGCTTTTCTCCGCTGAAAGGTCAAACTTTCCCTCGGACGCCGCCAGCCAGAGGCCGTCTTTATAAATTTGTGAGATACTGTTATTATTTTCCAGCGTCAGGCAGGCATTTGCTTTTCCCGGCCCGATGTGAACGCCGTTTCTGTCAAGGTGGAGCAGTTCTCCGTACACATTGCGGAAGGCATAAGTGCCGTCCCGCTGCCGTTCCGGCGTCCACAGCAGCTCCGCGCTGAGGATCAGCTCTCCCTTTGCGTTGGGAGCGTCGATCCTTCTGGCGCTGCCGTCCGGGCCAAGGGCAATCCACCCCTCCGCCGTCTCTCCGACAATCACAATCCTGCTGTCCTGCTTCAGCGCCTCGCCGGTCTGCATCACATGGACGGAGAGGAATTCCGCCCGCTGGCACATGGTGCAGATACCGTTCTGATAGGAATGGTCGATTCTCTCCAAAAGCTTGCCGCAGTAAACTCTGCCGCCGCAGTTGATGCAGCGGGTGTCGCAGACCGCCCCCGCAGAATTGCACAGCGGGGAGTAGGTCGCCCCGGAGGCCAGCCGGCTGTGAGAGCAGGAGGAAACGGTCAGGGTGGAATTCATAAGAAGGGTGCTTCCCGAAGCGTTTTCCCCCGTGATCACCAGACGGTACTCCCCTTCCGTCAGGGCGGAGAACCGCAACCGCTGCCCCAGTCCCGCCACGGAGGCTGACCTTGCTCCGGGGCTGATGGTCGCCGTGCTCACCGTCATCAGCGAGGTCTCGCTGAACAGGGTCGCCGTAATATTCTGAAGCTCCGAAGCCTCGGAGGTCACGGTTCCCCACAGTCCAAGGCCGCTGCCCTGGCTGTAGGACAGCCCTGCGGGATCAAAATGAACCCCATCCCAGCGAATCTGATCCTGATAGTCCGCCACAGTCAGCGTGCTTTCGTAGACCGTTGTGAAGGTGTGGCCGTTTTTTGCATTTATATATAATGTATAGTCGTTTTCCATCAGGCCGGAAAAGCTCAGCCGGTGGTTCAGGGAAGACAGATCGAACACGTTTCTTCCCGGCACGGCTCCCGCGCTGAGATGCACCTTTCCGTTGACATCCACCACATTGACGGATACAAATTCCAGCGGAGAGGCATCGGAGGCAATCACGCCCTCCAGACGGAAGGTTTCTCCCTTGGTCAGCAGAATGGGAGCGTTACACCCGCAGAGGCTGATGGCGTCGGGACGGATGAAGAAATTCTGCTCCGCAATGGTGGCGGGGCCGCCGTCGTTCAGTCCTCTGATCACCAGCGTATAGACCCCGTAATCCAGATTCTCAAGCTCCAGCTTCCCGGTCAGGTCTCCGATTTCCAGAGACTTCACCGGCGCAGGCAAGTCCATACTCGCCACGGCTTCCCGGTTCAGGTTCAGAATCTCCACCGTCAGGCTCCGGATGTCAGACCGTGCGGAGGTGACCGTGCCGGTAATGCGTACCTCGTCTCCCGGGAAATAGTCTGTTTTCAGGGTCAGATTGGAGAGGGTCATGGGATCGTCCTTCACCCAGACGGAGAAGGCTTCCTTCAAAACGGTGAACGTTCCCCTGTCCATGTCCACGGTAACGCTGTATTCATACTCCCCCGGGGTCAGAGACTCCAGCTTCAGCTCCGAGGACAGCATTTTGATGTCAAAGATCGTGGAATCCGGGGCGGCCTCCGCCTTGATTACAATCTGATCGCCGGAGCTGACCGCTACCGTCACCCGGCACATTTTTTCCGCAGCCGTCAGCTTCCCCTCCGCCTGAAAGCTCTCTCCCGCTTTCAGATCCCGGGGTACGGATATACTATTTAAATAAATACCGTTTTTACCGATGAACATCGTCTGCCGCAGAAGCGTTAACGTCTCCGCCTCGTTGGTTGCGGTGATAGTATAGGAATATTTCCCCTCTCCCAGCTCCTCCGGCTTCAGACCGTTGGCAAGGGCGGAGATGTCATACTGCTTCACATTGGGCGCAACAGAGTGGCTCTTGACGATCTCTCCGTTCTCATCCCGGATGGAAATGGTCACATCGGAAATATCTCCCTGAGAGGAGGAAATCACGCCTCCCGGGTTCATGGTACTGCCCAGAGGCAGCACCGCAGGCAGGGAGGTTCCGTTCAGGGTCATGGTGGAGCCCAGAGCGCTGTAGCCGTTGAAGCCATAGTGCTTGCAGATGGAGGGATAATCCTTAAAAGCCACATTCATGTCCACATTTCCGGGGACGCCCTCCACCTTCCCGGAGGAGGAATACTGCCACATACCGCAAATTCCGTCATAATCTCCATATGTATCATAGGAGCCGGTATTCCAATACTGCGCCAGCCAGCATTCATATTTTGCGCAGACTCGATCCGTGTCGATCTTGGAGCTGAGCCAGCTCCTGCTGGAGTACAGCCCCACCAGCCAGCCCTCCGCCGCCATGGCGTCCAAAAAGGACAGGGCGATCCCGGTCAGTTCCTCTTTCCCCATGGGCTCATGGATTTCCGGGTCTTCCAGATCGAAGTAGACCGGATATTCCAGCTGCTTTCCGGCGAGCCAGCCCTTCAGCGCCTGAGCCTCCTCATAAGCGTCGCCGCCGTCGTGGGCATAGGAATACAGGTAGACGCCCACATTCAGTCCGGCCGCCTTCGCACGGGTGTAGTTTTCCTCAAAGGTATCGTCCTTGGTCCTGGCAAAGCCCGCACGGAGGATCACAAAGCTGTAGCCCTGCTCCCGGATCTTCTGGAAGTCCACCTCATGCCCCTGCCAGGTGGAAATATCAATTCCGTGAGCCATGATGCCGTTGTTGTCTCCGTTTTTTCCTCCGGAATAGCCCGAGTCATAGGCTGCATGGGTCTTCGGCACGGGGAGAAGGGAAAACACCATAAGCGCCGCCAAAAGCAGACAAAAAGATTTTTGTATAGATTGCATAATTTTTTTCATAGAAAAGTCCCGATTTCTGACAGATTGGATTTCAATTTTCTTTTATGATACCATAGCGGGAACAAGCTTGTCAATTCCCGCTTTTTTACGAAAAATTTTTTCAAAATGCACAAAATTTTTATTCACAAATTGTGGAAAGTGTGGTATAATACGGCCAATACGAATTTATCGTAATAAATCACGAAAGAAGGAGAACCAATGAAACACACCTGTAAACAACTTCTGGCTCTTGTGCTGGCGATTGTCATGGTGATCGGCATCCTGCCCACCATCGCCTTCGCTGCGGAAGAGGAAGAACCCACCGCTGACGAACTCGTCAGTGTTGTCACTCCTGAAAATGAAGCCATTCTTCAGGAAGACATTCTCAATGACATCGACGCCTTCTTCGAGCTGAGCGCGAAGCGTGACGAAGAGCGCACCATCGAAGACTACATTGCTGCCACGGACGACATTGCCGAAATGGTTCTGGCATCTGACACCTATGTAGAAGGCTCCATGCTGGAGGTCGGCGACGGCTTCTTCTGGCAGACTACCACCGGTATCACCTGCGGTTATTTCCCCTATCAGCGTTATGAGGAAGACGGCTATGTCGCCCCCATCCCCACCAGAAACGCAACCGCAAGCGCTCTGACTGCCTTCAACGCCTCCACCGCTACCAGCGCAGACGTCTGTCTGGTCTGCCCCATGTACAGTGAAGACAGCACCTTTAAAGAGACCTACGGCAACGAGACCAAGGAAATCGCCACCGCCCGGGGCGGCAAGGGCTGGAAGCTGCTGAACACCAACGCCACCGTCACCAACATCGCAAAGGCTTTCGAGACCTGCGGCGTGGTGATCTTCGACTCCCACGGCAATACCGACTGGGGCTTCTTCGACGGCGGCTCCGACGGCACCGGCAAGGCTGACAACGTATCCAAGGCCAACACCTCTTACATCTGCCTGTCCTCGGGCACCGGCATGACCTCCGCCGACATGGCCTACGTCACCGGTACATACGGCTCCTACTGCCACGCTTACTCCAGCACCTCCGGCTACTATGTGGCGGACGGCACCGCAATCGCCAACCACATGACCAAGAACGCTCCCAACAGCTTGCTCTGGATGGCAATCTGCCTGGGTCAGTCTACCAACGGTCTGAACGCTCCCCTGCTGGCCAAGGGCGTTAACACCGTTTACGGCTATTCTCAGTCCGTTTCCTTCGTCGGCGACTACGCCTACGAGGCCGTCTTCTGGGACAACATGATCGCCGGCAAGACCATGGCGCAATCCATTTCCGCCATGAAGGCCAAGTATGGCAACTGGGACTACAGCACCACCATGCTGTCCGCTCTGGGCTATTCCACCTCTCAGGGCTATGCAACTCTGTCCGCCGCAAAGGCTAACTATGCGGCCTTCCCCATCGTGGCCTCCAAAGAAGACACCTATCCCGGTCAGGGAAAGGTTGACGCCCTCCAGACCGTCACCACGACTATGACCCTGTCCGACTACGGCTACACCTCCACGGAGCCCGATCCCTCCGAGCCTTCCACCACGGAGCCTGCCGAGACCGTCACCGTGAACTTCTCCGTTCCCGCCGGTGTTTCTCAGGTTGCCAGCATGAGCTGTGACAAGGGCAGCGCCATTACCCTGCCTTCCTCCGTCACCGGCACTCCCACCAACGACACCAACAGTTCCACCTTTGTGGGCTGGGCCGCTGCCGCCGTGGACAACAGCACCACCGCTCCCACCTACTATGCCGCCGGTTCCTCCTACACGGTAACCGACAATGTAACCCTGTACGCTCTCTACACCTACGGCGGCGGTGCGAATGAAGACGGCTCCTTCTATGCCATGTCCGCCGGGGACACCCTGAACGACGGTGACGAGATCGTTATCGCCGCAAACGGCACCAGCTATTGCCTGCAGCTGGCAAATCCCAGCTCCAGCACCACCTATCTGAACTACTATGACTTCTCTGCCGGAACCGTCACCTCTGCCTGCATTGTTGGCGTTACCGCATCCGGCAGCGGCTGGAAGCTGGGCGACAGCACCCAGGGTTATCTGTATAATTCCTCCAGCAACTACCTGACTGTCAACACCAGCAGCGCCTCCACCTGGACGCTGACCGACAACGGCGACGGCACCTTCTATCTGACTGCAAACAACAGATACCTGACCTGCCGTACTGACCTGACCTCCACCAGCGCAAACTTCTGGAGAGTCGCCTCCACCTCCAGCACCGGTACTGCCAAGCTGGATATCTACCGCCGCTCCGCAACTGCCACGGTTTATACCACCGAGTTCAACGCAGTCGCCTGCGACCACGCCAGCACCCACGTCACCGGCGCAACCGCAGCAACCTGCACCACCGATGGCTACACCGGAGATACCGTATGTGATTCCTGCGGCGCAACCGTGGCAACCGGTACCGCCATTCCCGCCACCGGCCACAGCTATGTGACCACCACCGTAGCCCCCACCGCCACCGAGCAGGGCTATGACCACCATGTCTGCTCCGTCTGCGGCAATACCTACGACGACAACTACGTTGCGGCTCTGGGCGTTGACTACACCGTGTCCTTCTCCGTACCCGCAGGCGTGGATCAGATTGCCAGCATGACCTGCAACAGCAACGGCAGCATTACCCTGCCCACCGTCTCCGGCACTCCCACCAACGACACCAACAGCTCCACCTTCATCGGCTGGGCTGCCGCCGCCGTGGACAACAGCACCACCGCTCCCACCTACTACGCAGCGGGTGATTCCTACACCGCAACCGCAAATGTCACCCTCTACGCTCTGTATACCTATGGCGGCTCTGCCGACTCTTCCACTTCCCTGACCCGTATGCAGGCCGGCGAGACCCTGAACGCCGGTGATCAGATCATCATCAGAGCCAACGGCACAGACTACGCGCTCAAGCTCTCTTCCACCTATTCCAGCTATGTCGACTACTACACCATTTCTGACGGCACCGTTGATTCCCTGTGCATTCTCGATGTAACCGCATCCGGCAGCGGCTGGAAGCTGGGCGACGCCACCAACGGCTACCTGTACAACAGCTCCAGCAACAACCTCTATGCCAGCACCTCCAACGCTTCCACCTGGACTCTGGTAGACAACGGCGACAACACCTTCTATCTGAAGGCGAACAGCAGATACCTTTCCTGCCGTACCGATCTGACCAGCTCCTATGCGAACTACTGGAGAATGGCCTCCGGCTCCACCACCGGCGTCTCTTCTCTGATCATCTATCGCCGTGCGGCTTCCGGCGCAACCTATACTACCATCTTCAGCGAAGTGGCATGCCAGCATACCAACACCGCCGTTGAGGGCGCAAAGGCTCCCACCTGCACCGAAGCAGGCTACACCGGCGACACCGTCTGTCAGGACTGCGGCGTGACCGTAGCTGCCGGCTCCACCATTGCCGCCACCGGTCATACCTGGGTTCAGGCAACCTCCGGTGAGAACTATCTGGCTCCCACCTGTACCGAAACCGGCCTGGCCTACAAGGTCTGCTCCGTATGTAATGCCGTGGGCGACTCCGTTGAGCTTCCCGCTCTGGGTCACGACATGGTAGCAGGCACGGTTCACGCTCCCACCTGCACCGAAGACGGCTATACGGAATATGCCTGCTCTCGCTGCACTGCAACGGACATCGACGACATCGTTTCTGCCACCGGCCACACCGAGGGAACTTCTGTGGACAACGGCGACGGCACCCACAGCATCTCCTGCACGGTCTGCAAGGTTGTCCTGAGAACGGAAGACCATACCTTCACCAACGGCACCTGCGTCTGCGGCGCCACCGAGGCTGTCACCGGCCCTGTCTACGACGCAAACCTGACCTTCCGTTATAACAGCTTCACCATGGGCTCTACCCTGAATATGGTCTATATCGTAAGCGCAGGCACCAACTCCTACGCCGACGTCCGTGCGGTGGTCACCAAGTACAACGCCGACGGCACCACCACGGAAAAGACCTATTCCATTGCTGATGGCACTATGAAGGATTCCGGTTCTTTCAGCACCTTCACCTTTGACGGCATCGCCGCCAAGGAGCTGGGTGATACCTTCGTGGCCAAGCTCTACGCTACCGGCACCGACGGCACCGAATACTACGGCGCAGAAAAGACCCTCAGCCTGAAGGACTTCCTCCTGC
>JAEDOJ010000064.1 GCA_016302015.1 Oscillospiraceae bacterium
TGGTAGCAGCGGCATTCCATGGCGGTGGCCAGCTCGTCTGCCCGGCGGAAGGCGCTGATAAACAGGGGAACCAGAATGGGAACCAGTGCCTTGGCCTTGCGGAAAATATTTCCGCTTTCAAAATCCGCTCCCCGGGCCTTTTGCGCGGAGATAATCTTATCCGTCTCCTCAATCAGGGTGGGAATAAAGCGTAGGGCAATGCTCATCATCATTGCCAGCTCGTGAACGGGAAAGCGAAGCTTCTTCAAAGGGGAGAGGAGGGACTCCAGACCGTCCGTGAGGGCGATGGGGGAGGTGGTGTAGGTCAGGAGGAAGGTTCCCATGACCAGCATCATAATCCGCAGCACAAGAAACGCCGCGTTCCAAATCCCCTCGTAGGTAATCGTAAAGATCCAGAATTCCACCAGCACCCGGCCGTCGCTGTAAAACAGGTTGAGAATTGCGGTGAAAACAATGATAATCAACAGAGGCTTCAGCCCCCGAAACAGGGTCTTCAGCTTGATTTTTGACAGAATAATGCTGGCAGCGAGAAAAAGCAGCGCCGCTGCGTAGGACACAATCCACTTGCAGAGGAAGAGCGCCACAATATAGACAAGGGTGATGACCAGCTTGGCTCTGGGATCCAGGCGATGCACCACGGTGTTTCCGGGAAAGAACTGACCTAAGGTAATGTCTTTAAGCACGGCGGGAACCTCCCTTCAGGGAGAGAAGCTGCGCCAGAGCCTGATCCATGGTATAGGTGGCGGGATCAACCGGAAGCCCCAACTGGTGCAGGCGGAGAAAGAGGGACGTAACCTGAGGAACGGACAGGCCGATTTCCTCCAGCCGGGGAGCCTGCCGGAAGACCTCCTCCGGGGTGCCCAGCATTTCCAGCCTGCCCTGATTCATCACCAGCAGACGGTCTGCCAGCATGGCCACATCGTCCATGGAGTGGCTGATCATGAGAATGGTCGCCCCGGTGGCCTTCTGGTAGTGCTTGATATTCTCCAGCAGGGAAGCACAGCCGGCGGGGTCGAGACCGGCGGTAGGCTCGTCAAAAATGACGATTTCCGGTTCCATGGCGATGACTCCGGCAATGGCAACCCGGCGTTTTTGCCCGCCGGAGAGGTCAAAGGGGGATTTTTCCAGAAATCCCGGGTCAACTCCTGCAAATTCCGCGGCACGAAGCACCCGCTGACGGATTTCCTCCTCCTTCAGACCCATATTTTTCGGGCCAAAGGCGATATCCTTATAGACCGTTTCCTCAAAAAGCTGGTATTCCGGGTACTGGAACACCAGACCAACCTGAAACCGGGCTCTGCGGGTGGCGGCCTTGTCCTTCCAGATGCTCTCCCCGTCCAGCAGCACGTCCCCGGAGGTGGGCTTCAGCAAGCCGTTTAAATGCTGGATCAGGGTGGATTTTCCGGAACCGGTATGGCCGATAATTCCCAGAAATTCACCCTTTTCCACGGTAAAATTCAAGTTTTGTATGGCGTCGTGCTGGAAGGGCGTACCGACGCTGTAGGTATGCGAGAGGTCTCTGACCTCAATGGTTGCAGCCAATGTGTTTCCTCCTGGTGGTCAAGCCTTTAATATGGTATAAAGTGCCTGCGCACATTCTTCTGTGGAAAGCGCGTCAAGGGGCAGTTCAAAGCCCGCCTGATTCAGCTCGTAAATCAATTGTGTGGTGGCGGGAACGCTCAGCCCCGCCTTTTTTAACAGCTCCACCTGGGGAAAAACCTCCTTCGGCGTGCCGTCTGCCAAAATATTCCCTCCATCCATGACAATCACCCGATGGGCGTGAATGGCTTCCGTCATGTGATGGGTGATCAAAACCACGGTGATGCCCTCGCTGCGGTTCAGCTCCTCAATGGTGCGGATCACCTCTGCCCGCCCGTGGGGGTCCAGCATGGCTGTAGGCTCGTCCAAAACGATGCACTTGGGCTCCATGGCAATGACCCCGGCAATGGCAATGCGCTGCTTCTGACCGCCGGAAAGCAGGTGAGGGGCGTGGGTTCGGTACTCATACATCCCCACGGCCTTCAGAGCGTCGTCCACACGTCTGCGGATTTCCCCGGAGGGAATCCCCAGATTTTCCGGGGCAAAGGCCACGTCCTCCTCTACCACGTTGGCAACGATCTGGTTATCCGGGTTCTGGAACACCATCCCAACGGTGCGGCGAATGTCAATGAGCTTGTCCTCATCGGCGGTGTCCATGCCAAAGACATGAACGCTGCCGCCCTCCGGCAGAAGGATGGAATTAAAATGCTTGGCAAGGGTGGATTTCCCGCAGCCGTTGCGGCCTAAGACGACCACAAAGCTGCCCTCCTCAATGGTAAGGTTCAAGCCGTCAAAAACCCCCACGGGGGCTTCATCCTCCATGGTGGGATAAGAAAAATGAAGGTCGGTTACAGTGATGGCGTCGTTCATTTGCCTGTCCTTTCGCCGCTTGTCCACCGGCCTGCCGCACCGCAGGGGAGAATGAGGCCGGTATCCTTCACCGGCAGTCCCAGCTCCTCGGATTCCGTGTGACCGCCGAAGCGGGGGGTAATCAGACTGTCCAGCAGGCAGGTCAGAACAGAGGGGGCAAGGCCTGTGGTATAGGAATTGATAATGAAGAAAAGAGGATTGTCCGACAAAACCCCGGTGACCAGCTTCAGGAAGGGGAACAGATCCTTTTCCAGCTTCCAGATTTCACCGGAAGGGCCTCTTCCGTAGGAAGGGGGGTCCATGATCACTGCGTCATAGCGGTGGCCCCGGCGGATTTCCCGCTCCACGAATTTTCCGCAATCGTCAATGATCCAGCGGATGGGCGCTTGGGAAAGGCCGGAAGCGGCGGCGTTTTCCTTTGCCCAGGCTACCATTCCCTTGGCGGCGTCCACATGGCAGACGGCAGCGCCGGCCTTAGCGGCGGCAAGGGTAGCGCCTCCGGTATAGGCAAAGAGGTTCAAAACGCTGATGGGGCGGCCTGCGTTGCGAATCCGGGCGTCGATAAAATCCCAGTTTGCAGCCTGCTCCGGGAAGACACCGGTATGCTTGAAATTCATGGGCTTTACATGGAAGGTCAAATCCCGGTAACGAATCTGCCAGCGCTCCGGCAGATGATGGGCAGACCACTGACCGCCGCCGCTGTTGGAGCGGGCATACCGGGCGTCATAGCTGCGCCAATGGGGGTTTTTCTTCGGGCTTGTCCAGATGACCTGGGGATCGGGGCGCACCAGATAGTATTTTCCCCAGCGCTCCAGCTTTTCGCCGTCTGAGGTATCCAGAACCTCAAAGTCTTTCCATTGATCTGTAGTCCACATAGGATTCTCCTGAAAATCTCTTTTTTAAAGTCTGCCCGGTCTGTGCCGCCCAAAGGGATCAAACTCCTCAGGCGGCAGGGCGGTTTCCGGCTCCGTGACCGGTTCCGTAGGCGGGACGGTGGGAGACTCTGTCTCCGTGGGTGTGGGAGCGGAGGTGTGGAGGGTGCAGCGGTTGGGAGCGTCCGGGTCATAGACATAGGACGCCCCCGCATCTCTGCCCGATGCGTGGCTGATCAGGAGGCGGCCAACCTCTTTGACCGTGTTTCCCTCTGCCTGTTCGCAAAATTCCGTGGCAACCTTTCCGGACGCCTCGCAAATTTTAACTAATGTGTGGCAATCACACTTGCCGGGGACATCCTCGGAGAAGAGGCGGATGCGAACCACCCGATTGCTGCCGTCCTCACGGACATCCTTCTCGCAGGCGTCGGTGGCCAGCTTGCCGCAGTCGGCACAGATGCGATAGGTGGAGCAGCCGTAGTCCGTAAACTCACAGTAGTCCAGATATTCGTGAATGGGGTCCATGACCTGCCGCCACATGGAAATGGCAGGATTCACATAAGCGCCGGACATGATGATCTGCTCCGGTTCGTCATAGCCGCACCATACGACACAGGTGTAGTAGGGCGTGTAGCCTGCAAACCACCGGCACTGGTTATTGTTGGTGGTGCCCGTCTTACCGGCAACGGCTACGTTGCTCTTGTAGGCGGCGCCGCCGGTGCCGTAGGAGACGGCGTCTCTGAGCATATAATTGATATAGAATGCCGCTTTTTCGGAAATGGCGGTGTGGCTTTCCTGGGTGTTATCCAGAATCACGTTGCCGTCGGGGTCAACCACCTTGGTATAGGTTCTTGCTTCCCGGAAAACGCCGTTGTTGGGGAAGGTGGCATAGGCCTGGGTCATTTCACGCACGGTCAGACCGTAGGTCAGCTCGCCCAGAGCCAGAGGCGCATAGGCAATGTCCGAATAGGACTGACCGCCGATTTCCAGACTTTCCACCAACGTGGTGATGCCCATTTTCTGGGTCAGGAAGTCGTAGCTGTTCTGCAGACCCAGACGATCCAGAGTTTTTGCGGAAATGGTATTCAAAGAGGAGAGAACGCCCCGGTAAACCGTGGCATTGCCGCTGTAGTACCGGTCGTTATTCTGGGGCCAGTTGTCATACAGAGGGCCGTCTTCAAACACCGTGGCGGGAGTGACCACCCCGGCATTGAGCGCCGGAGCGTAAACCGCAATGGGCTTGATGGAGGAGCCCACCGGCAGCTTGCTCTGCGTGGCACGGTTCAGGGACAGACTGCTGTCCTTTTCCCCCACGCCGCCGGACATACCCACGATGTCGCCGGTGGCGTTGTCGATGACCACCACCGCAGACTGGAGCTGCTGAATGCTGACGGTGTTGGGAAGATTGTTCGTGTTTTCATAGACATGGTCGATCATGGCCTGAATGGTGGGATCGACGGTGCAGTAGATGCTGTAGCCGCCGGTGAGAAGCTTCTTTTCCGCGGCATTCCAGCTCAGATCATACTGATCGCACAGATCGCTGACCACATCACGGTAAACGGTGTCCACAAAATAGGAATATGCGTTGGTGTCATCCACGGCGTAGTTCTGGGTGCCGCAGTTGGTGCAGTAATATGCGTCGTCCTCTTTATAGTATTCGCTGCGCTTGCCGTCAAAGCCGCAGACGGCGCAGATATAGGTCTTTTCATCGTAGCGGCCGTTGTGGAAGAGCATTTCCTGACTGATTGCCTCTTCGTAGGCGCTGTCGGAAGGAAAGTACCCCTGATCGTGCATCTCGCTGAGGATGGTCAACTGACGGTTCCGGTTCCGTTCCGGGTAGATATAGGGGTCATAGAGGGAGGGATTGTTGGTGATGGCAATAATACTGGCGCATTCCGCGGCGGTCAGCTCGCTGACATCCTTGCCGAAATACACCTCTGCGGCGCTCTGCACGCCGTAGCAGCCCTCGCCGAGATAGATGGTGTTCAGGTACCATTCCATGATCTCTTCCTTGGTGTAGTGCTCCTCCACCGCCAGCGCCCGGAAGATCTCCTGCACCTTTCGGTTGACGGTAACGTCATCCTCCTGAGACAGGTTCTTGATGAGCTGCTGGGTAATGGTGGAGGCACCGAAGGAGGAATCGCCGCCCACGAAGTTTCTCACGGCGGACATGGTTCTGACCCAGTCCACGCCGTCATGCTCCAGGTAGCGCTTATCCTCAATGGAAATGGCCGCATGCACCATATCCTCGGGGATTTCATCGTAGCCGACCCAGATTCGATGCTCCGTTGCGTAGAGCTGCTGCAGCTCCCGGGGCTGACCGGTCAGGGCATCCACATAATAGATGATGGAGGTCTGAGCCAGAGAAATATTGCTGAGCTGGAGGGCGTCGGCATATTCCTCCGCCTTGGGAATCACATCGGTTTTCAGATAGTCCGAGAATTTGGACATGAAGATGGAACCGGCAATGATGACGATCACCGCCAGGGTCGCACCGATGATCATAAGCCATAATAAGACCTGACCTAAAAGATGCAGCACCACACGGAGAATCCGCCACGCCAGATTTGGTTGTTTTTCGGGCAACTGAGCTTTATCAGCCATAGGAAGACCACTCACTTTCTAATATACTCTGTGGGAACGGTCTGCAAAATCGGGACAGGCAGACCTTCACCCTATTTTCCCTATTTATATAATTATATCACGCATGTCAACTCTGTATTAGTTCTAATTATGTTTCATTTTCATGGAAAAAATATGTCATAATCTAAATAATATACATTGGAAGTTGAAATTTTGGACAAGTCCTGCAGTTGAGGCTTATTTTGTGAATTCTTTGTAAAGGCGGTTTTTTGCCCCTGGATTTCCGGGATGAAAGAAAATTACGATAGAATCAGAGGGTTCGTCATATTTTCTCTTGATTTTCTGCGGCACAGCGGTTAAAATAAGATCAGAAACTACAGGAGGTAACCCTATGGAGGATTACGGTGCAAACTACATTTCCATTACCGACGAGGATGGCGTGGAATACGAGCTGGAGGTTCTCTCCTCCGTCACCTATCGGGGTGTGGAATATCTGGCGCTGACGCCTGCGGACGTGGACGAGGACGCGGAGGAGCTGGAGGTCAGCATTCTCAAGTCTGTGCCGGACGAAAATGACGAGCCGATTCTGGTAACCGTGGAGGATGACGACGAGCTGGAAGCAGTCTATGATCTTCTGATGGAAAACATGATGGAGGAAGATGAGGAATAATTCCCGCCTCTTTGACGTATCCTGTTAATAAAGGTTCCCTGCTTGGTGCGTGATAGCCCTTTTTAAACCCACATCATATTCAAGGGATGTCGGACTTCCGTCTCGGATTGCAGGCCTCCCGTTCCGGCTTTGACCGTGAATGGACGTTGGAAGCAGCTAAGATACGGAGAGACAACCCACCTGCAATTCTGTGCAGGTTATAAATGGGGCTACACGGCCATAGCGGGGCTTTGAAAAGACGGCTGCAAGCCGTCTTTTCAGACCGTAAAAAAGTCCGGAACCGCCAAAATTGAGATTATTTTTTCAGCAAATTGTCCTTTTTGGATTCTGCGAAAACACAGAAAGATTTCCGAACTTTTTTAGCTGCATTTCTCTTGCTTCGCAAGAATTTTGGCTTTCATCGCAACTCCCGGTCTACCGTACCTTTGTACGCCGACGACCGGGAGTTGCTCGACTTCCGAACTTTTTTGCAGTCTGTCAGCGTGTCGAAAAGGGTTTTCGACACGCTGAAAAGACGGCTGCAAGCCGTCTTTTTTCTGCATTTCATAAAATTATTCGGATTTTTGAAAATTTTTTCTTGCAAGATGGAGCATTTCAAGGTATAATGTCTATTGCTATATGTCCGGATGAGAATCCGGAACGATCCCACGAATGAGAGGTAATAAGAATGAGCGCATCCCGTGAAAGAAAAAAACGTGTGGAACAGGCGGCGCAGCCTGTTGCACAGAAAAAGGTTGAAAAGAAAAAGCTGTCCTCCGGCTGGGTATTTGGCATCACCGTGATTCTGGTGGTTGCGATTATCTTCGGCGGCCTCTTTGGATACCGTGCATACAAGATGAACAAGACCGTCCTCACCGTCGGTGACGAGAAGGTCTCCGTGAAGATGTTCAACTATTACTACAACTCCGTAGTGAACAACATGATGAACTATTCCTCCTATATGGGCTTTGATACCGAGACCGCGCTGGATCAGCAGAAGGTCTCCGAAAGCTCCGCAAGCATGCTGGGGCTCTTCGGCATTGACACGGCGCTTCTGGATAACGCTACCGTTTCCAACGGCAGCTACAATGTCACCTGGGCGGAGCTGTTTGCCGATTCCGCAAAGACTGCCGCGGCGCAGGCCTATGCCATCTACAATGAAGCCATGGCAAACGGCTTTGAGGTGGAAGACCACATGGAGAGCGAGATCGAAGACGCTGTTGCGGAGCTGCAGGGCTATGCGGATACCAACGGCGAATCTCTGAACGCTCTGATCGAGCGTGTCTTCGGCAACGGCTGCAACGAGAAGAACTACCGGGAATATCTGCTGGTTCAGATGGTTGCCCAGCACTATCCCGCAACCCTGCCCGCCACTTATTCTCAGGACGAGGTTCTCGCCCGCTATAACGAGGATGAGGATGCTTACAAGGTAGCCTCCTACTATCTCTATACCACCACCGCCTCCAACTATGTTGAGGCAGACGAGGAAGGCAACAAGGCTGAT
>JAEDOJ010000065.1 GCA_016302015.1 Oscillospiraceae bacterium
CGATACCTTCCGCTGGATGAACGGTCCCTGGCCCTGGGAATATCCCGAAAAGAAAAAGGAGGGCTGATTCATGTTTGTGTATGAGAAGAAGCTGCAGTATCCGGTTAAGATTGCTGAAACAAACCCAAAGCTGGCAAGTATCATAATAAGCCAATATGGCGGGCCGGACGGAGAGCTGGGTGCGTCTCTTCGCTATTTGTCTCAGAGATATTCCATGCCCTATGCCGATTTGAAGGGTCTGCTGACGGACATCGGTACGGAAGAATTGTCCCATCTGGAAATCGTCGGGACGATTGTTCACCAGCTCACCCGATGCCTGACGGATGACCAGCAGAAGCAGAACGGCTTTGCCCAGTATTTTGTGGATCACACCGCCGGAATCTATCCCCAGTTTGCTTCCGGCACGCCCTGGACGGCGGCGACGATGCAGGTCAAGGGGGATCCTACCACCGATCTGGCGGAGAATATGGCCGCCGAACAGAAGGCCAGAACCACCTACGACAACATTCTCCGGCTGTCGGATAATCCTGACGTGAACGATGTGATCAAATTCCTTCGTGCCAGAGAGGTAGTACACTTCCAACGCTTCGGTGAAGCCATGCAGAAGCTGCGGGAACGTCTGGATGAACGGAATATCTATTATATGAATCCATCCATCGACTGCTGAATATGCACCGCCCCTTTGGGGCGGTGCAGCCAGTCGAAAATCCTTTTCGACTGGCTGACAGACTGCAAAAAAGTTCGGAAGCCGAGCAACTCCCGGCCGTCGGCGTACAAAGGTACGGTAGGGCGGGAGTTGCGATGGAAGCCAAAATTCTTGCGAAGCAAGAGTAATGCAGTAAAAAAGTTCGGAAATCTTTCTGTGTTTTCTCAGAATCCAAAAAAGACAATTTTCTGAAAAAATAATCTCAATTTTGGCGGTTCCGGACTTTTTTGACAGTCTGAGCCGCCCCTTTGGGGCGGTTGTTTTTTGATTGACAGGGTCAACAGCCTGTGTTATGATGAAGAAAACCATGTTTACGGAGTTAATTTATGGATCGTTTTATTGCTTTTGACGTGGAAACGCCCAACAGCTTAAACCACCGGATGAGCGCCATTGGCATCGCTGTGATCGAAGACGGCAAAATTGTGGATGAGTTTTTCTCGCTGGTGAATCCGGAGACCCGGTTTGACTATTTTAACATTCAGCTCACCGGGATTACCCCACGGATGGTGTTGGGCGCTCCCATATTTCCCGTGCTGTGGAAGGAGATTGAACCGCTGATGTCCAGTGGTATCCTTCTTGCCCACAACGCGCCCTTTGATATGAGTGTGTTGGGAAAATGCCTGCAGGATTATCGGATCTCCTGGAAGCCGCAGGCGGAATATGCCTGCACCTGCCGCATGAGCCGTGCCTATTTCCCCCAACTGGAAAATCACAAGCTGAACACCGTCAGCGCCTATCTTGGGGTGGAGCTGGATCACCATCAGGCGGACAGCGACACCAGAGCCTGCGCTGAAATCTTCTGCGCCTGTCTGCGTAAGGGCATGCCCCAGAAGCAATTTGTAAAAACCTACGATTTTCGTACCCTGAAAACACTGCCATGAAGTACATAAAACCGGATTATTTCGATGAATTTACCTGTATTGCCCAGCATTGCCGCCACACCTGCTGTCAGGGCTGGGAAATCGATGTGGATGAGAAGGCACTTGCTTTTTATCAGACGGTTCCCGGAGAGCTTGGTGACGAACTGCGAAATCACATTCTTCAAGAACAGGACGGAGCGCATTTTGTCCTTGGGGAAGATGATCGCTGTCCCTTTCTGAATTCTCAGAACCTGTGCCGTCTGATTTTGGAGTTGGGCGTGGAGCATTTGTGCCAGATATGCGCTGACCATCCCAGATATCGGAATTTCTACTCTGATCGGGAGGAGATCGGGCTGGGGCTGTGCTGTGAGGCGGCCGCCTCTCTGATTCTCCGCCGGGAACAGCCTGTAAAGCTGCTGGAAAAGGGTTGGGAGGTCCTGACGGAGGAGGAACGGGATTTGGTTGACCTCCGCAGAGGGCTGATTCATGCCATGCAAAATCGTGCCTTGACCGTGGAGGAACGGTGGGCGGAGGTTTTAAGGCTGGCAAACAGCGAGGAGTCAGACCGGAGTCCCGATGAATGGGTGGAAATTTTGTTGGGTCTGGAACGGCTTGACCCGGCGTGGGACGAAGTTTTGGAACGGATGAAGGGGAGAGGGGAGTTTTCCCGAATTTGGCCGGAATTCAGCCTGCCCATGGAGCAATTGACGGTTTATTTTCTCTACCGCCACCTGCCCGGCGCACTGCTGGACAACGATCCTCCCGGACGAGCTGCCTTCTGCGTCCTCTGTGCCCGCCTGGTCTGGGAACTGACGGAGGAGAAAACCCCGGAGGATCTTGCTGAGACCGCCAGAGCCTTTTCTTCCGAGATCGAGTATTCCGAGGAAAACCTCTGCGCTCTGCTGGATGCTTTGGATGAGGAGCTATATTGAAGAAAAAGCCGATCAGGTGCAACTCCTGATCGGCTTTTGCCATCTTATCTCTTGTTCTTGTTTGCCTTTTCCTGCTTTTTCTTGGCAGCCCGCTCTCTGGCGGCGGCCTGTGCCTCGGCACGAGCCTTCTGGGCGTTCTCCTGAGCGGTGTTGTTGGTCATGACGGACCATTTTGTCAGCTCCATGCGGACACGGTCTGCGCTGGTCTCAATGACGATGTTGTCGTCCTTGATGTCAACGATCTTGCCGATGATGCCGCCGATGGTGGTGATCTTGTCGCCCTCTTTCAGGGAATTGCGAAGCTGTTCTTCTTCCTTCTTCTTCTTCTTTTCCGGGCGAAGGATCATGAAGTAGAAGACACCGATAAATGCTACAAGAATGATGATAAAGCTAGGATCCATGGTTTTCCTCCTAAGTGGTAGTGGTGTTATTATACAGAGAATTTTCCCGCAATGCAAGCCCTAAAATGATTTTTTTGACGGAATCAGTCCTGCGCTTTGGACGCCAGAAGGGGAGAATATTTTTCACGGAATTGGGCGAAGGAACCTTCGTCCAGAGCCTCCCGAATCCGGCGGGTCAGATCGTTGTAGAAATACAGATTGTGCATGACCGCCAGCCGCATGCCCAGCATTTCCTCTGCCTTGAACAGATGGTGAACATAGGCACGGGAGTAGCGGCGGCAGACGGGACAGCCGCATTCCGGGTCGATGGGACGTTCATCCCGTTCGTATCGGGCGTTTTTCATGTTCCGGGTTCCAGACCAGGTAAAGAGCTTGGCGTGGCGGGCGTTTCTGGCAGGCATCACGCAGTCGAAGAAATCCACGCCCCGAGCCACAGCCTCAATGATGTTGGTGGGCGTACCCACGCCCATAAGATAGCGGGTTTTGTCTTTGGGCATATAGGGTTCAACCGCCTCGATGATCTCGTACATGGTTTCCGTGCTTTCGCCCACGGCAAGACCGCCGATGGCATAGCCGGGAAGCTCCAGATCGGCAATCCGCTTCATATGCTCGATCCGCAGATCCGCATAGGTGCCGCCCTGATTGATGCCCCAAAGCATCTGCTGAGGGTTGACCGTGGTCTCTAACTGATTCAGCCGGGCATTTTCATTTTTACACCGTACCAGCCAGCGGTAAGTTCGGTCAATGGAAGCCTTGACATATTGATAGGGAGCAGGATTCTCAATGCATTCATCAAAGGCCATGCAGATGTCCGAGCCTAAATTCGACTGAATCTGCATACTCTCTTCAGGACCCATAAAAATCTTATGTCCGTCCAGATGGGAGGAGAAATACACGCCTTCTTCCTTGATCTTCCGCAGACTGGCCAGGGAAAAGACCTGAAAACCGCCGGAATCGGTGAGGATAGGGCCGTCCCAGGTCATGAACCTATGCAGTCCGCCTAAATCGTGGACAACCTGATCGCCGGGGCGCAGGTGCAGATGGTAGGTGTTGGACAGTTCCACCTGACAGCCGATATTTTTCAGGTCGGCGGCGCTGAGAGCGCCCTTGATGGCGCCCTGCGTGCCCACATTCATAAACACAGGGGTCTGTACCGTGCCGTGGGCACAGGTAAACTCGCCCCGACGGGCAGAGCCTTCTGTTTTCAGTAATTTAAACATAGTTTCCTCACTATTCGATGAGCATGGCGTCTCCAAAGCTGAAGAACCGGTATTTCTGCGCCACGGCTTCATGGTAGGCGTTCATCACATGGTCATAGCCCGCAAAGGCAGAGACCAGCATAATCAGGGTGCTTTCCGGCAGATGGAAATTGGTAATCAGACCGTCCATGGCCTTAAACCGATAACCGGGATAGATGAAAATCTCCGTCCATGCGGATTTTTCTTCAAAGGAACCATCCTCATTGACCAGAGATTCCAGCGTCCTGCAGGAGGTGGTTCCCACGCAGATCACTCTGCCGCCGCTGGCTTTGGTTTCGTTGAGGATTTGGGCGGTTTCAGCGGAAAGCATACAAAATTCCGAGTGCATATGGTGGTTCGTCACGTCATCCACCTTCACAGGACGGAAGGTACCCAGACCCACATGCAGGGTAACATAGGCCAGCTTTACCCCCATCTTCCGGATTTTTTCCAGCAATTCCTCTGTAAAATGCAGGCCTGCGGTGGGAGCGGCGGCAGAACCGTTGATTTTGGAGTAGACCGTCTGGTAACGCTCCCCGTCGGCCAGTTCTTCCTTGATATAGGGCGGCAGGGGCATTTTTCCGAGACGCTCCAGAACCTCCAGGAAGATGCCCTGATAGTGGAACTCCACCAGACGGTTCCCGGTTTCCAGAACCTCCTTTACGGTGCAGGTCAGGTCGCCGTCCCCGAAAATCACTTCAGCGCCCTCCTGCAGCTTCCGTCCCGGCTTCACAAGGCATTCCCAAATATTATTCCCCCGATCCGTCAGCAGCAGAACCTCCGCCGCACCGCCGGAGGGGCGGCGGCCCAGAAGGCGTGCGGGAATGACCCGGGAATTGTTCATCACCAGACAATCCCCCGGACGGAGATGGTGGAGAAGATCAGGAAACGTGCCGTGCTCCAAAGCGCCGGTTTCCTTATTCATAATCAGCAGACGGGAGGCGTCCCGCTGCTGCAAGGGGGCTTGGGCGATCAATTCCTGGGGAAGATCATAGTAAAAATCACTTGTTTTCAATTGCTTCGCTCTTTTCATACAAATTCCATTCTATTATATCTTAAAAGCTCCTGTTTTTCAACCACAAAGACACATCTGATTGGACTTTTTCATAGGATGCCAGGGAGGTGTTCCTATGAACAAGCCAATCTTTGTCGGAACAGCCACGGCGTTGATCACGCCGTTTCACGAAGGCGCAATCGATTACAGGGCTTACGACCGGATTTTAGAGGAGCAATTGGAGGCCAAGGTGGGCGCACTGGTTGTCTGCGGCACCACCGGGGAAGCGTCGACCTTATCCGCAGGGGAAAAGACGGCGTTGTGGAAGCACACCGTGGAGTTTTCAAAGGGAAAAGTCAGGATCATTGCGGGAATCGGCACCAACAGCACGGAAAGCTCAGTCCAATTGGCGAAAATTGCCCTGGACTGCGGGGCTGACGGCCTGCTGGCGGTGACGCCATACTATAATAAATGTACCCAGGAGGGGCTGATTGCCCATTACACCGCCATTGCGGAGGAGACGTCGCTGCCTCTGATTGTATATAATGTCCCCTCCCGCACAGGGGTAAACCTTCTGCCGGAGACATGGGCAAGGCTGTCAGAGCATCCGAGAATCAACGGAATCAAGGAGGCAAGCGGAAATATCTCTCAAATCGCAAGGTGCATGGGGTCAAAAACGGTCTGGTCGGGAAATGATGACCAGATTGTTCCGGTAATGTCGCTGGGCGGCAGGGGAGTGATCTCCGTTCTTTCGAATCTTTGCCCCAAAGCGGTGGTGGAACTGACCGACGCCTGCCTGCGGGGAGATTTCACTGCCGGAGCCAACCTCCAATTACGGTATCTGCCCCTGATTGACCTTCTGTTCTCTGAGGTAAACCCCATTCCCATCAAGGCGGCGATGTGGATGAGAGGACTTTGTTCTAACGAACTACGCCTGCCTTTGACGGAAATGTCGAAAGAAAAACGCTTCGTTCTGAAAAGAGCCATGGAAGAATTGCAAATCATTGGATAGAAAAAGCTCCCAGCAGGGAGCTTTTTGTTCACCGAATATAGGCTTCGTAGAATCTGACCATAATGGCTGCCAGCTCCGCACGGATAATCTCATTTCCGGGGCGGATGGTGGCGTCCTCATAGCCCTGCAGAATTCCATTCTCCAGCGCCCATTCCACTGCGGCGGTTGCATAGCTGGACACCTGAGCATGATCCTTGTACTGTGCCAGAAGATTGCCGGAGACCGCCGGAGAACCGAGGTAACGGTAGAGCAGGACAACCATGTCCTGACGGGTAATCTGGGCGTTTGGCTGGAAGGTGCCGTCCTCGTGCCCCTTGATCACCCCGTTCTCATAGCCCCACATAACAGCGGGCGCAAACCAGTCGTTATTGGCCACGTCAGGGAAAATGTCCTTAAATGCGACCTGACCGGAGCCGGAAATGGCGTAGAGCACCTTGGTGCCCTGTGCTCTGGTGGAGAACTCATTGGGGGAGAAGATGCCGTTGGACATACCGTTCATGATGCCGTAATCGCTGGCTCTCATAACAGCCTCGTAATACCAGTCGGTCTTCAGTATGTCAATATACAGGGGAAGGGGCTGGTTGTTTTCCGCACTCCAGGTGCCGAAGGCCTCGGTCAGCCAATGGTTTCTGGCGGTGATATAGGCTTTCAGATAATTGCAATTCTCAGTCCAGACGGAATAGGGAATACCCCAGACTTTGCCGTTGGCATAGGCGGAAGAGGCAAGCTCAGAGGAGTAGGCGTCAAAGCTTTGCATGGGAGCAGCTTCCCCGGTTCCATTCAGAAGAACGGTGTCGATTCTCGGAGAAAAGTCGTTGAGATAGATGTCATGGACGGCCTGGCGGAAGGCGGGAATTTCATAAAGAGCTCTGGTAAAACTGCAATGGAGGGTAAAGAATTCTTCCGGATTCTGGCAGGGAACAATAAAATCGCCGAAGCTCAGGCCGAAGCTCAGATCGTAGTCCCAGATGGGGCCGACGGTCATGACCTCGTTGCTCGCATCCTTGTAAAGATAGGTGGAGGTACGGTAGCCGTCCGGGTTTTTGGTCAGTTCGTTGACAATATAGCACTGCGCCAGACTCTCCATCGTGGCATAATTCTCAATGGTTTTGCCGTTGGAGGGATGTATGCCCTCATGATATACAGTGTCTTCAAAATCCTGATAGTAGGAAGCGATGTAGTTCATTTCCTCTTTGGAGGCGTACTCCGGGCTTTTGACCACCACATAGTTTCCCCGGCTGGTGATAAAGTAGCACTTTTCATTTACAGCCCGGGAGGGAGTTTCCATTTCCAGCAGATAACCGCCGGTGACATCCTCAGGAGAAGTGAGACCTTCACAATAAATATAGACAGCGCCGTTGGACGTCCTGCCGGTAGCGGTCTTCAAAGCGTCAAAATCCGTAATCTCGGGATTGGCCTCTTCGGTAGCCTTTTCCAGATCCGCAATGTCGATCCGGCCGGAGTTGATCTCTACCTTCTCGCACAGCAGGTAGGCGCCCCGGTATTCTCCGTCATAAAACAGGCTGACAGGCTCGCTTTCGATGCCCGGCTCCATGCCTGCGGCGACGGACATATCATACACCAGATTGTTCCGCAGGGAGGTGGGATCGGCGGCGTTGGTCAGCAGAACCCAGGTTTTTGCCCGGTTACTCTTGTCGCCGGTCTGAAGCAGATCCGTTTTGGACTCCAGCTTAATCTGATAGGGCTTCTTGGGGTCCAGCCAGGTGGAATTACCCCGGCCCTTGATCTGGGTCAGCTTGCCGTCATAAACCACCTCGCCG